>JAJLKS010000476.1:0-2219 GCA_033838765.1 Alphaproteobacteria bacterium | reverse complement strand
CGCGGCTGTCCTGCGTCGGGCGGCGCACTTCATCGGTCGGATAAAGCGCGGCATCGCCAAGCTCCACGCCGGAAGACAGGAGGGAAAGCTCCTGCGTCCAGTCTTCCAGATCGTCGGCAATGACATGAATGACGATGCCTTCCTTCTGCACCCGCCCGCGCACGAAGAGAAGACGTGAGGTGAGAACGACACGCCGCCGCCGCTCGTAAAGTTTCGGCCAGACGATGATATTTGCGGCACCCGTCTCGTCTTCCAGCGTTGCAAAGATGACGCCGCTCGCCGTGCCCGGCCGCTGCCGCACAAGAACGAGCCCCGCAAGCGTGACGCGCCGCCCGGGCTCGATCTCCTTCAGGGCGGCATTTGAAACGATGCCCTGCGATGCGAAACGCTTGCGCAGAAACGATATGGGATGCGCCTTGAGCGAAAGACGCAGCGTCGCATAGTCGAGCACCACATGCTCGCCGGGCGGCATGGCGGGAAGCCGCATCTCCTCTTCATGCTGGAAGCCCGCTTGTTCATGCGCCGCGAAAAGCGGCAGAACCGCAGGCGCCTTGCCGCCCTCGCCTTGCGCATAGCCGCCAAGCCCGCGCACCGCCCAGAGCGCCTCGCGTCTGTCGAGCCCGATCGAGCGGAACGCATCCGCATCGGCAATCTTCTCGATAAGTTTCGGCGCAAGCCCGGTCTTCAGCCAGAAGTGACGAACGGAATCGAAGCCCGCGCCGCGCCCTCTTTCGATGGCATCCGTCACGGCTTCGGAGAGGCCCTTCACCTGCCGGAAACCGAGCCGCACCGCGCATCTGCCCTGCCCCGTTTCCTCCAGCGTGCAGTCCCGCTCGCTGTGATTCACATCGACGGGCCGCACTTCAATGCCATGGTCGCGTGCATCGCGCACAAGCTGTGCAGGCGCGTAGAACCCCATGGGTTGCGAATTGAGGATCGCCGCGCAGAAGGCATCCGGATAATGATATTTGAGCCAGGCCGACACATAGGCGAGCTGCGCGAAGGCGGCGGCATGGCTCTCCGGGAAACCGTAATCGGCAAAGCCCTCGATCTGCTTGAAGCAACGCTCCGCGAAATCGAGTTCGTAGCCGTTGCGGATCATGCCATTGATGAATTTCTCGCGGTACAGACCGATCGTGCCGGACTTGCGGAACGTCGCCATGGCGCGGCGCAACTGGTAGGACTCGCCCGGCGTGAACCCCGCCGCGACAATTGCGATCTTCATCGCCTGCTCCTGAAACAGCGGCACGCCATAGGTCTTCTTCAAAACCTCGCGTAGTTCCTCCTTCGGATAGTGAACCTCCTCCTGCCCGCTCCGCCGCCTGAGATAGGGATGCACCATGTCGCCCTGAATGGGGCCCGGCCGGACGATAGCAACCTCGACCACGAGATCGTAGAAGCAGCGGGGCTTGAGCCGCGGCAGCATCGACATCTGCGCCCGGCTTTCCACCTGAAAGACGCCGACCGCATCCGCCTCGCAGAGCATGTCGTAAACCTTCATGTCGCCTTGCGGGACGCTGGCAAGATCGAATTTCCGCCCGTGATGCTTCTCGACAAGATCGAACGCCTTTCGGATGCAGGTGAGCATGCCGAGAGCGAGCACGTCGATCTTCAATATGCCGAGCGTGTCGAGATCGTCCTTGTCCCATTCGACGAAGGTCCGGTCTTCCATCGCCGCATTCTGGATCGGCACCACTTCCTCAAGCGGCCCATCCGTGATGACGAAGCCGCCGGCATGCTGCGAAAGATGACGCGGGAAACCGATCAGCTCGCTCGCAAGCCTGAGCGCAAGGCGCAAGGTGCGGTTCTCCGGATCGAGGCCGATTTCCTCCGCATCCTTGGCCGAGACACCGCCGCTCGACCAGCCCCAGGTGGAGCGCGCAAGCGCGGCCACCACATCTTCCGACAGGCCGAACACCTTACCCACATCGCGGATGGCGCTGCGCGAACGATAGGAAATGACGGTGGCGGCAATGCCCGCGCGGCGGCGGCCATATTTCTCATAGATATACTGGATCACTTCCTCGCGCCGCTCATGCTCGAAATCGACATCGATATCGGGCGGCTCGTTGCGGTCGCGGGAGATGAAACGCTCGAACAGGAGATCGACTTCGGAGGGATTGACGGAGGTGATGCCAAGACAGAAACAGACGACGGAATTTGCCGCCGAGCCGCGCCCCTGACAGAGAATGCCCTGCTCGCGGGCATGGCGGACAATG
>JAJLKS010000475.1:0-11622 GCA_033838765.1 Alphaproteobacteria bacterium | reverse complement strand
GCCGCTCGCCGCCCGAAAGCACCCGGGCGCGCTCATGCCGCCGCTTCGCCAGCCGGTCGTACCGTGCGAAAATGCGCTCCGCCGCCGCCATTGCCTTTGCCTGATCGGCGAGAAGATAACCGCCCATCAGCAGGTGTTCCTCGACCGTCATGTCCGGAAAGACGGAATTGTCCTGCAGGATATAGGCAATGCCCGCGTCGCGAAGTTTCTCGCTCGGGCTCAGCCGCGTTATGTCGCGTCCTCCCGCGACAACGCGGCCCCCGGTAATTTTCGTGAACCCGAAGATCGAGTGAAGCACCGTGGATTTGCCCGCGCCGTTCGGCCCGACAAGGCAGAGGCTCTGCCCCGCGCCTACCGCAAGATCGACGCCATGAAGGATTTCCATCGCGCCATAGCCGGCGTGGAGCGCATCGAGCGATATGATGGAGTCACCCTTGGCGAGCGCAGCAATTTCCTCGCTCGGCACCGCCCGCGCGATCGCCTCTGCTTCGCGCGCAACATCGGTGACGGAGAGAACCGTATCGACCGTGCCCCCGCCATAGCCGCCTGCCCGCTTGTCCTCGCCCGCCATCACGCCACCCCGAGATAGGCATCGAGAACGCGGGCGTCGTCGCGCACTTCTTCCGGTGCGCCCTCTGCCAGCACCTCGCCATGCGCAAGGCAGGTGATGCGCTGCGCCAGGTTCATGATGACGCGCATATTGTGCTCGATGACGAGAAGCGTCACACCAAGCTCCGTGTTGGCGCGGTGCAAGCGGTCGATAAGCCCGTTGATGAGGGTCGGATTGATACCCGCCGTCGGTTCGTCGAGCAGCAGCAGTTTCGGCTCGTTCATCAGCGCCATCGCGAATTCGAGGAGCTTCTGTTGGCCAAAGCTCAATCGCGCGGCCTTTTCTTCCCTTTTCTCGTAAAGCCCTGCAAAGGCAAGCAGGTCTTCCGAACGGCGCGACGTGGCAGGCGGCACGGCCCGCAGCAGCGAGAGAAGCCCGCACTGCGCCTCGCGCGCCGAGATCGCCATATTCTCCATGCAGCTCATCGCGCCATAGATGCGTGTCTGCTGATAGGTGCGGATAAGGCCGAGCCGCGCAATGGGTGCCGTGCGCAGATGCTTGATCGGTGCGCCTTCGAAGAAGATGTCGCCTTCGTCGACGGCATGGGTGCCAGCGATACAGCCGAAAAGCGTCGACTTGCCCGATCCGTTCGGTCCGATCAGCCCGGCAATCTCGCCGCGCTCCACGCGAAGCGAAATATTGCTGTTGGCAACGACGCCGCCGAAGCGCTTGGTGACGTTCCGGACTTCGAGAAGCGCGCTCATGCGGCCTCCCTTCTGGCGCGCCACTCCGCCCACCAGCCCATGATGCCTTGCGGGAAGAAAACAACGATAACGACGATGAGCGCTCCGAGCGCCACGCGCTGCCAGCCGAGAAGCCAGGTCCAGAAGACTTCCTGCGTGATGTGGAAAACGACCGCACCGAGAACGGGACCCCAGAGCGTACCCTTGCCGCCCAGTATCGCCATCAGCACCATCCAGACGCCGAAAGTCGCGCCCGCAAAGGCGACATCGCGCGGATCGATGAAGCCGATCATGTTTGCGGCAAGCCCGCCCGACAGGCCGAGGAAGAATGCACCCGTGCACCAGGTGAAAATCTTGATCGGTGTCGTACGAAGCCCCATCGCATCCGCCTTGTCGTGATCGTCGCGAATGGCATTGAGCGCAAGGCCGAAGCGCGTCGAATAAAGCCAGCGGCACAGAAGGAAGCAGCAAGCGGCCACAGCGAAAAGCGAATATGAGAAAAAGAGTTCACGATCGCCAAGCTCTCCGGGATAGAGCGGCAGCGCCATGCCGGAGCCCGCGCCGACATAATTCCAGCCGGCGGCGATCTCGCCCGATGCGACCGTGAGGCCAAGCGTGGCGATGGCGAAATAATGCCCGCGAATGCCGAGCAACGCCGAGCCCAGAAGTCCGGCGGCAAGAACGGCGAGCCCGGCGCCCGCCGCGAGCCCGAGTGCCAGCCCCTCGAAATAGGGAAGCCCCATATCGCGCTGTATAACGGCGGCGGCATAGCAGCCGATGCCGAAGAAGACGATATTGCCGAAGGAGTTGTAACCCATGCGCCCGCCCAGCATGTCCCATGTCACGGCGAAGACGATCATCAGCCACAGAAAGGAAAACTGGGTGACGAGCGCAGGCAGGAGCAGCGGTCCGGCAAGCCCCAGAAGTGCGAGCATCGCCGCGATATGCCAGTCGGAAAGGCGGTTCATTCGAGATAGCTCCGCTGCCGCGCGGCGCGGATATTGCGCCAGACGAGAATGAGCACCATCAGCGCGAAGACGAAGGCAATCTGGAATTCGACGCCGAGGACGAAGCCCGCGACGTTTTCAAGAGCCCCGAGGCCAAGCCCCGCCGCCACCACACCGCCGACATTGCCGACGCCTGCCACCACAACAACCATGAATGAACGGATCGTATAGGGCAGGCCCATATAGGGATGGATGGTCCAGGCCATGACGGCGAGGCTGCCCGCCGCGCCGCAAAGCGCCGCATTGAGGCCATACGTCGCCGCGAACACGCGGTCCGTATCGATCCCGAGGATGCGCGCGGCGCGCGGGTTCTGCGCGGTGGCGCGGATCGCCTGGCCGAGGCGCGCCTTGCGCAGGAAAAGCCAGAGTGCGGCCCCCGCGCCGATGGCGAGAAGAAAGGCGAGAAGTTTCACATTGGCAAGCGTCACCATGCCGTCGAGGAAATAAACCGAGCCGAGCGCCGCGTCGACGCTGCGCACATCGGCCCCGAAAGCGAGATTGGCAAGCTGCTGAATGAGGATCGACAGGCCGAAAGTCGCAAGGATCGAGATAAAGATGTCGCGGTCCACCACCCGGAATATGACACCGCGATAGATGAGCCAGCCGATGGCATACATAACGGTGGCGGATAGCGGCAGACCGAGCAGCGGCGGCAGGCCAAATTGCACGGCGATGAAAGTGATATAGCCGCCAAGCACGACAAGCTCGCCCTGCACGACATTGACGATATTGAGCACACCCCAGACCAGTGCCATGCCATAGGCGGCGAGCGCGAAGATCGCACCGATCAGCAAGCCGTTCAGCACCACATCGAGCGTAATGGCGGGATATTCGATAAGCAGCGAAAGATTATCGAGCACGAGGCCGTCCTTCTAGCGCCGCTCGGACCAGGAGGGCGTCGGCCAGCGGATTTCGCCTTCGGCAAATTCCTGCGGATAGACGACGACATACTTGCCGTCCTGCACTTGGAAGAGAACCATCGGCTTCCTGATGTTCCTGCCCGTCTCGTCGAACTTCACCGGACCATAGAAAGTCATCATGTCGGTTTGTGTCAGCGCATCGCGCACGGCATCCGGCTCGAGCGAGCCTGCCCGCGCGAAGGCATCCGCGAATACCTGAACAGCCGCACTCGACTCCGCCGCCTGATAGGGTGCGACCTCGCCATAGGTCTCCTCGTAGAGCGCGGCATAGTCCGCCGCGCTGCCGAACAGAGGATCGGCATATTTGAGCGTCGAGGCCCATTGCGCGGCGCACAGCGCATATTCGGCGGCGGCACCGAAATTCTCCGCGATGCGCGCCGAGTCGCAATGTGTCAGCGCCAGCATCGGAACATTGACGCGCTGGTCCGCAAGCTGCCGGATGACGAGCGAAGCGCCCTTGTCGTGTCCCGAAACGAGGAGGAGGTCCGGCCTGAGCGCCTTCACCTTGGTGAGCGTCGCCGACATGTCGTTGAGCTCCGGCGGAAGCTTGTCGTCCACCACCGCTTTCATGCCATGCCGTTCCATATCCGCCATGACGCCCGCCCGCACATCCTGCGAAAAGGGATCGTTCTCGAAAGCCATTGCGACGCGAAGCTTGGACGGGTCCTCGTTCAGCGCGGCCGCGAGATCGACGGCGGGGCGGAGATACTCGTCCGTCGTCGACAGCACGGCAAAGAGATAGCGGTAGTTCTTCTGGAAAAGCGAGATGGCCGCACCATTCGCCTCGACCATCGGGATACCGTATTTCTCGGTGACAGGTGCGATCGCTTCCGTGAGGCCTGAGGAATAGGGTCCGAGCAGGAATTTCACGCCATCCTGCTGGATCAGCCGCTCGACAAGTTGCGCGCCACGCGCAGGCGTCGATTCATCGTCGTAATAGGTGATGTCGAGCAGATATTGCCTGCCGCCGACGGTGACGCCGCCGTCCTCGTTGATGCGCTTCACTGCAAGATCATAGCCCTTGCGCGTGAAATTGCCGTTGGAGGAATATTTTCCGGTAAGCGAGACGGCCGCGCCGAGCTTGATGATGCCCGGCTCTTCCGCCCGGACCCCGGCACCGCCAAAGGCCACCGCCAAGGCCAGAACGAGACCCGAAACCAGTCCCTTCATCTTGTTCCCCCCTTAAAAATGGCCAAAACCGGTCGAAACCGCCGCCCCCTCAGCCCTTATACCCATCTTGAACGCGGATGGCGAAATTCCCAAATATGCGTTGCCGGGTGCCACGGAACGGGCCCGGCGCGGAGACCCGAAAGGCCGGCCATATGGCGGCTCAAGGGTTTGTCTGCAGGCAACACATCGCTTCAAGAGGATGTATCCCATGCGCAATTTCGACTTTTCCCCGCTCTACCGTTCGACCGTCGGTTTCGACCGGCTGCAGTCGCTGCTCGATTCGGTGACCCATGAGAGCGCGCCCACCTATCCGCCCTACAATATCGAGCGCACCAGCGAAAACGACTACCGCATCACCGTGGCGGTGGCGGGCTTTGCCGAGAGCGATCTCGACATCGAGGTGAAGCAGAACGTGCTCACAATTTCAGGAAAGCGCGCAGAGCCGGAAGAGACCACCTATCTCTATCGCGGCATTGCAGGCCGCAGCTTCGAGCGCAGCTTTCAGCTTGCCGACCACGTCGAAGTGAGGGGCGCCCGGCTCGAGAACGGCCTCCTTCATGTCGACCTCGTCCGCCGCGTACCGGAAGCGCTGAAGCCGCGCCGTATCGAGATATCCTCGACCGCGCCGGGCTCGAAAAGCCTCGAAGGCAGCCTCTCCACTGCGGCAGACTGACAGGCGAATGATGGAAACGAGGGGCGCCACATGGCGCCCCTTCTGTTTTCAGGCGAGCTTCAGCCGCGTTTCGACAAGCGAGGGATCGCCCTCGATCTGATGCCGCGTGAAGCCGAGATCGTCGCATAGATTGAGCATGCTGCGGTTTTCGCGCAGCACATGACCGAAGATTTCGCCGACGCCGCGCGCCGTTCCATAGTCGATCAGCTTCTTCATCAAGGCATAGCCAAGCCCGTGGCCGTGCAGATCGCTGCGCACAATGATCGCGAACTCCGCCCGCTCGCGGTCCGGGTCTTCGGAAAGGCGGCCAACCGCGGCAAATTCCTTCCGCGTTTCATCGGTGAAAATAACGAAGGCCATCTCGCGGTCATAGTCGATCTGCGTGAGGCGGGCGGCGAGTTGCCGGGGCAGTTTGCGCAAGGGCGAAAGGAAGCGGAGCCGCACATCCTCCGGGTCCGTATGCGCAAGAAGCTCGTCTGTGAGCGGCGCATCCTCGGGCCGGATCGGGCGCAGCGGATAGACGCGGCCGTCGCGGTCCATCAGCTCGCCTTCGAGCGATACCGGATAGGGCCTGATCGCAAAGCGCACCGTGCCGGTGGATTTTGCGGGCATGACGCGCACCCGCGCATCGAGGGCGACGATGCCATCTGCATCCGCCCAGAGCGGATTGATATCGAGTTCGGCAACTTCCGGATGATCGGCTGCGAGGTCGCCGAGCGCCATCAGCGCCATCGCGATGGCCTCGCGGTCCGCAGGCTTCTGGTTGCGATAGCCTTCAAGCAGGCGGGACACCCGGGTCCGCGAGATCAGATCGTCGGCCAGCACGCGGTTGAGCGGCGGCAGCGCCATAGCCTTGTCGCGCACGACTTCGACCGCCGTGCCGCCCTGCCCGAACAGAATGACGGGGCCGAAGGTCGCGTCATCGACGATGCCGAGAATGAGCTCGTATGCGCCGGGCTTTCGCACCATCTGCTGCACGGTGAAGCCCTCGATTTCCGCTTCCGGATGAACGCGCGAGACACGTTCGAGCATTTGCGCCGCAGCCTCCGCCACGGCCTTCTCATTGTCGAGACCGAGTGCGACGCCGCCCGCATCGCTTTTGTGCGTTATGTCGCGCGACAGAATTTTAAGCGCCACTGGAAAGCCGAGCTCACCTGCGACGTGCGCCGCTTCCTTCGCCGAGGAAACGATCCGCGTATCGACCACGGGAATGCCATAGGCGGTGAGAAGCGACTTCGCCTCCGCCTCACTCAGCCACTCCCGGCTCTCGCCAAGCGCCGTTTCGATGAGTGCCCGCGCGGCGACACGATCATGCTTCGAGCGGTCCGGCCCGGCCGCCTCCGGTATCTGCATGAGCAGTCGCTGGTTCCGGTTGTGACGAACATTCAGCATGAAGGCGCGGATGGCGCCTGTCGGCGTATCATAGGTGGGGATGCCATGTTCCTGAAAGGCAGCGCGGGCATCGCGGGCACCCTTGTCGCCGAGCCAGTTCGTGAAAACGGGCTTGCTCGATTTTTCCGCCGCCTCGATGACGGCATGAGCAGCCGAGAGATTGTTCACCACCGCCGTCGGGCAGTTCATAACGAGCAACGCGTCGGTCGCCTTGTCGGCGAGCAGCGCCTCCATGCCATGTGTATAACGCACGGCATCGGCATCGCCGATGATGTCGACAGGATTGGCGCGGCTCCAGGTGCGCGGCAATACCTTGTCGAGAATGGCGATCGTCTCTTCCGAGATATCTGCGAGCCGCCCACCCTCATCCACCAGAAAATCCGTGGCCAGCACGCCGACGCCGCCGCCATTGGTAAGGATTCCCAGACGCTCACCGAGAATGGGCCGCCGTTCGGAGCGCGTCGACAGCGTTTCCACCGCGTCGAAAAGATCCTCGATGCCGTATTCGCGCAGCATGCCGGCGCGGCGGAACGCGGCCTGATAGACGGCATCCGATCCGGCGAGCGCCCCGGTATGGGACGCGGCGGCCCGCGCGCCTGCCTCGTGACGGCCCGCCTTGATGACGATGACGGGCTTAAGGCGCGCCGCCTGCCGCCCGGCGGACATGAACTTCCGCGCATCGCGGATCGACTCGATATAGAGGAGGATGCTCTTCGTCTGCGGGTCGGCGGCAAGGAAATCGAGCATGTCCCCGAAATCGACATCGGACATGCCGCCCAGCGAGGCGATATGCGAAAAGCCGATGCCGCGGCTCGTCGCCCAGTCGAGCACGGCTGTCACGACCGCCCCCGATTGCGAAACGAAGGCAACATGGCCCTTTTCGGGCTGTACATGGCCGAAGGATGCGTTAAGCCCGTTCCCCGGCGCCATGATGCCAAGACAGTTCGGCCCGGCAATGCGCAGAAGATGGGGCCTTGCGGCGGCAAGCATATCCGCCTGCAGCTTCCGCCCTGTCTCGCCAAGTTCGCCGAAGCCTGCCGTGATGACGACGGCGGCCTTCGTGCCGCGCCGGCCGAGCTCGTCGATGAGCTGGGGCACACCCTGCGGCGGCGTTGCGATCACCGCAAGGTCCGGCGCTTCCGGCAGGCTTCCCACATCGGCGAACACCCGCTGCCCGAAAATCTCGCCGCCCTTCGGATTGACCGCCCAGACAGGGCCGTTGAGCCTCGCACCGAGGAGATTGGCAAGAAGCACATTGCCGACCGACCCCGGCCTTTTGCTCGCCCCGATCAGTGCAACGGACCGTGGGGCATACATACGGTCGAGATTTCGGATCGACATGGGGGAAATTGCCTCGGTATTACCTTGTCTGAACGAACCTAAGCATCATTCGCGGCAATCACATAATGGCCATCTGTCGCGCTCACGACAAATCCGCAAAACATTGGAATTATTACAGTTTTCAGACCGGACCCGGTATTGCGAGATAGCCTGTTTAGCACCCTCTTAACCCGCTGCCTGTTATGAAAAATGGTCATCCGGGCGGATGGCCCGGGGGCCGGCGGGGCCCCGGGATTTATGGGCTGGCCGGAGCTGCATCCGGCGGGGACGACGAGGTTATGCGCGCTCTTTTCCGTGCATTCGATTTTCGGCAGTTGCGCTCGTTGACCGGGCCGACAGCGCGCGCCCTGGCCCTCAAGATGTTCGCGCTGATGGCCGTACTGACCGTCGCACAATCCGTGATCGACTACTACGAATTGCGCGGCGTCACCTTTTCCAAGGTTGAGCAGCGCGCAGCCACCGTATCCGACCACCTTGCCATGCGTGCCAGGCTCGATGACGATTTCAGCGTCGCAGAGGTATCTCAGGCAGTAGCGCGCGAGGCCATCTGGAACGACGATCTCCTCGCCATTTTCCTGCTCGACCGCGAAGGAACTATCGTCGAGGGCGAAAGCACGTCGCGGCTCGGCAAGTCGGCGGACTTTCTCGCCCTGCCCGAAATCCTCACCGCCGTCAGCGCGAGCTTCATGCTGGAGCGCCCACAAAGTTTCCGGATGGAGTTCGCCGGCATTCCCGGCTGGGTCCATGCCGCGCCGGTCCCCGGCGAAGATCTTGTCACGATCACATTTGCCGATCTGCGCCCGGCCATGCGCGAGCTGAACGCATCGCTCGTCGCAAATGGCCTGCGGCACACCCTTTCGACGATCATTCTGATGGCGGCGCTATTCGTGCTCCTCAACAGCGCGGTGATCGCGCCGCTTGAGCGGCTGGCGAGTGCGGTGCGCGCCAGCGTCCGCAGCCGTTTCGAACCGCCCTCGGGAATACCGAAAGGCGAGATCGCCGACCTGACAGACCTTTTCGCCCAGGTCTTCGGCCGCCTGCAGCAAAGCCTGCGCGACAATGAACGCCTTGCCCTCGTTGCGAACGGCACCGACTCCGGCGTTCTCATCGCCGACCGCTCGGGCCGCATTCTCTGGGCGAACGCATCCTATATTCGCATGACGGGCTTTGAACGCGCCGACATCGAAGGCCGCTATCCCCAGGACATCCTTTCACGCTTTGGCGGCATCGGCGCGATGAAGGTGCTCGTCGAAAGCGCGGCCGATGGCGAAGCGCGCATGGTCGAAACGATCAGTCTCACGCGCCAGGGCGGGCAGTACTGGGCCTCGATCGAGGCCCGGCCCATCCGCACCCGCAAGGGCGAGATCCGGAACTATATTCTCGTCGAAACCGACATCAGCAGCCGCAAGCAGACCGAGATCAAGCTGAAGCGCAGCCAGACCGAGCTGCAGGACCGCATCATCGACCTGCAGACCACCTCGATCCAGCTCGAACAGGAACGCGCAAAACTTGCCCGCACCGCCTATGATCTTGCACTCGCCAAGGAGGCGGCCGAGAACGCCAACCGAGCAAAATCCGCCTTCCTCGCGACCATGAGCCACGAGTTGCGTACACCGATGAACGGCGTCATCGGCATGTCGGAGCTGCTGCTGTCCGGCGAACTGACGGACGAACAGCGCGACCGCATCGCGACCATTCGCGAATCCGGCGAATGCCTGCTGACGATCCTGAACGACATTCTCGATCTGTCGAAGCTCGAGGCAGGCCGTCTCGAACTCGAATATGAACCGGCGTCGCTGAAATCCATCCTCGAAACCGTCGTCCGGGTCCTTCGTCCCAACGCCGCCGAAAAGGGGCTCGTTCTCACCGCCCATTGCGATGCGGGTGTGCCGGAAAACATCATGGGCGATCCGACGCGGCTCCGGCAGATACTCTTCAACCTTGCGGGCAATGCCATCAAGTTCACGCCGAGCGGCGAGGTCAATATCTCCATTGCCGGCACCCCGGCCGCACAGAGCGGTCATGCCGATCTCACCATCACCGTGCGCGACACCGGCATCGGCATTCCCGATACCATGCTGCCGCGCCTCTTCACGCGCTTCCAGCAGGCCGACAGTTCGATTTCACGCACCTATGGCGGCACGGGGCTCGGCCTTGCGATCACGCGCGAACTGGCGACGCTCATGGGCGGCACGATCGATGTGGACAGTGTGGAAGGCGAAGGCAGCACTTTCACCATCCGCCTGCCGGCAGAAGTTGTAACAGAGGACATGGCAGAGCGCATGTCGGTCGCGGCTGCGCCGAGCAAACCGGATGGCCCGTCGAAGCCGCTTCGCATTCTGCTCGCCGAAGACCAGGCCGTGAACCAGAAGCTCATGCTGGCGGTCATGGAACGGCTCGGCCACAGTCTCGTCATCGCCGAAAACGGAATAGAGGCGATCCGAAAGCTGCGCGAAGCGCCCTTCGACATTGTGCTGATGGATATTCAGATGCCGATCATGGATGGCATCCAGACGGCCAAGGTGATCCGCGCCTGCGACGAACCGTGGAACGAAATTCCGATCGTCGCGCTGACCGCGCACGCCATGCAGGGGCACAGCGACATCTATCTCGCCGCCGGCATGAACGGTTTCGTATCGAAGCCGTTCAAGGTCGATCTGCTCGTGGAGGCCATTGCGCGCGCCATGGCCGGCGAGAAGCCGCAGCCGAAGAAACCGGCTTCCGGCCGCCCCGCTATTGTGACGGACGGGGAATCGGCGCCGAACGAGGCGCTGCAGGATATGCTGGATGAGCTGGACCGGATGACCGGCTGAGGCGGCTATTTCGCGGCGCCGCTCGTGAGCTGGCGCAGCTTCTCGATGAGACGGGCACCCGTCTCGCCGCCATCGCCGAAGATATTGTTGTCGGCGACATTCTTCAGTATACGAATGTGCATGCTGACAATGGCAAGCTCGTTCGGCGCCATGCGCGGACTGCCGCGCAGATAGTCGCAGAAAGATGCCCCGATATCCGTCACGAGATCGTAGCCGAAAGAACCGCCCTGTCCCTTGATATTGTGGGCGATGCTGTGAAGCTCATCGAGCTTTGCCTGATCCACACCTTCTGATTCGATGCGCGACCAGAGCGCGCAAAGCGAAGCGACATCCTCGACAAGCTGCTCGCGATAGGTCTCGCGAAGCGCCTCGACGGCGGCTTCAGCCCTCGCAATCATGCTTTCGAAGTCGTTCGACGCTTCGTCCATCGGTATCGCCATGGTCCTGCCTCATGCCGGCTGCGGCACATCTGCTTGCCTGCAATACTAGGCGGACGGCGTTAATGAACATTAAAGGGATTCAGCCGCGAAGAAGCGCCAGAAACCTGTCTACATCCTCCTCTTTCGTCTGAAAGGACGTGACAAGACGGATGGTGCGGGCATCAGCACTGTCCCCCGCCATCGGCCAGGGATGGAAGCGCGCACCGCCCTTGCGAAGCCGCTCGATTGCAGCAACGGGAAGCCGGGGGAATATTTCGTTTGCCTGCGGAACAATGGGAATGTCCGCGCCTGCCGCGGCAAGCCCGTTGGCGAGCCGTGCCGTCATCGCATTTGCATGGGCGGCAAGCCTGAGCCAGAGGCCGCCTTCGAGATAGGCCTCAAGCTGCGCGGACACGAAACGCATCTTGGAAAGCAGATGCCCGGCACGCTTGCGCCGGAAGGCGAGATCGCTGCCGATGTCGCGGTTGAAGACGATGACGGCTTCGGCGGCGAGCGCACCGTTCTTCGTCGCGCCGAAAGAGAGAATGTCGACACCTGCCTTCCAGGTCAGCTCCGCTGGAGACACGCCGAGGC
>JAJLKS010000474.1:0-6971 GCA_033838765.1 Alphaproteobacteria bacterium | reverse complement strand
GGCGCTCGTTGCCGGCTTTGCGGGCACGGTGGCGGCCTTCGTGGTCATCACCATGCTGATGGAACTGCCCTGGCGCTTCCTGCCGGGCACCGTCGCCTTCACCATCCTGCTTGCCACGCTGGTCACGGTCGGTCTCGGGCTTCTCGGCACATGGCGGGCCCTGTCGGTGCCGTCCGCACCGGTCCTCCGGGTCGATTGAGCGGCGGAAACCGGCTGCCTTTTCCGGCGGTTAAGCCTTTGTGACAAATCCGGTTTCGCTTGAAATCGGGCCATCATCCGCCAATATACGTGCAAGCACACGCAGGAGGGTGCAGATTTATGGCGAATTACGATCAGGAACGGCTTCACCAGACCAGGCTTGGCGCTTCGGCGGACATGTCGATCGACCAGGGTCTGCGGAGCTACATGCTCAGTGTCTACAACTACATGGCGGGTGCCCTCGCCCTCACCGGGCTGGTCGCCTATTTCGCGTATACCGCTGCCGTTCAGGAAACGGCGGCAGGGCCGGTTCTCACGAGCTTCGGCGAAACGCTCTTCACGAGCCCGCTGCGCTGGGTCGTGATGCTCGCACCGCTCGCCTTCATTCTCGTGTTGAGCTTCGGCGTCCACAAGCTCAGCCTCGCCGCGACCCAGATGATCTTCTGGACCTTCGCGTCGGTGATGGGCCTTTCGCTCTCCTCGATCTTTCTCGTCTTCACGGGCGAGAGCATCACCACCACCTTCTTCGTGACGGCGGCCGCCTTCGGCTCGCTCAGCCTTTACGGCTACACGACGAAGCGCGACCTCAGCGGCATGGGCTCGTTCCTCTTCATGGGCCTGATCGGCATCATCATCGCCTCGCTGGTCAACCTGTTCCTTGCAAGCTCGGCGCTGCAGTTCGCGATCTCGGTGCTTGGCGTGCTGATCTTCGCGGGCCTCACCGCCTATGACACGCAGCGCATCAAGGGCATGTATTACGAAGGCGACAGCGTGGCCGCTGCCGGCAAGAAGGCCGTGATGGGCGCGCTCTCGCTCTATCTCGACTTCATCAACATGTTCATGTTCCTGCTGCAGTTCCTCGGCCAGCAGCGCAACTGACGTCCGCAACACCCGGCAAACGGAAGCCCCGGCAGCGATGCCGGGGCTTTTTGCATTTCGGGGCAGGGCGGTCTCAGGCGTCGATCAGGCGCAGCGTGCGCTTCTCGAAGACCTTGAGCACCTGCTTCAGCTCATGGCCGCGCTTCAGAATCTGGCCACCCGGTGCGATCACCGCATAGGCGCCCTGGCGGCGGGCGAGTTTCGGCCGCTTCTCGATCCGGTAAAGCGGCATTTCGCTTGCGCGGCGGAAGACGGAAAAGACCGCGACGTCCTTGTGGGCGCCCATCGCATAGTCGCGCCATTCGCCTTCCGCAACCTTGCGGCCATAGACGGAGAGGATGGCATCGAGTTCGGCGCGGTCGAAAAAGACGTCCGGATCGCGCGGCCGCTTCGGCGGCGGGTCCGGCATGGCGTTTGCGACCAGCGTGAACCTCTCGGCGGCCATCTTGCGGGAATCATGCTCGGCGCTGTCGCTCATCCGGTGCGGCCTTCCTCATGCACATGACGCCTGCCCGCGAGGCTTGCCGGGCGGTCTTTGGAAAAGCATGGCACAGGCGGGGGCAGCGCGTCACCCGATTGTTACAAAAGGTCAAGGTTTCCGCGGTTTTCCCGGCCAGTCCGAACAAAATCGAAAATCATAATATCGCCTTTTTTCAGCCCTTGGAGAGCCACACTGCCCCTCCATATTTGCATCGTTGCCTCATTGGCCCGGTTCCTTTCGACGTTCCGGTTTCATCAGCCCCCCAGCCCCACCGGGATAGATTGGGGGAGCCGGGCCAACCCCTTCCCCCCTCGGGGTGAGGCAACGACAAGAGATCAGCCAAGTGCTGCTGGCCGCCCGGGACTCCCCCCTCCCGGGCGGCTTTTTCTTGTCTTCTCCTTCTCTTCCGGGCGCGGCGGGAAAATGAAACATCTTTCACTTGAAGGACTTGGCGGGCTGGCCTACACCAGATTTCCGCCTCGGGGAGCGGCGGAAAATTGGAGTGGCAAGCGGGCCGTCAGAGTTCGCCGGGGCCTCTCCAGGGAGAGGGATCATCAGCGTTTCCGGTACTCACATGACGAATGAAAACCGTCCGGCGCCTGCTGGCGGCGAGCCCATGATCGTCATCGAAAATCTCACCAAGCGGTTCGGGCCCGTCACCGCAGTCGACAATATCTGCTTCTCGGTGGCGCGCGGCGAAGTGCTCGGCTTTCTCGGGCCGAACGGCGCGGGCAAGTCCACAACCATGAAGATGATCACAGGCTTCCTCGCGCCGACATCCGGCACGGCGCGGATCTGCGGCCATGACATTCTCGTGGAGCCGCTCGCCGCCCAGCGCGAAATCGGCTATCTGCCGGAAGGCGCGCCTGCCTATGGCGACATGACGGCGCTCGGCTTCCTGCGTTTCATCGCGCGGGTGCGGCGGCTGTCGGGCAGCGCCGCCAGCGAGGCGATCGACCGGGCGGTCGAGGCGACGGAACTTGGCGGCGTTCTCGAACAGCCGATCGACACGCTTTCCAAGGGTTTCCGCCGCCGCGTCGGCCTTGCCCAGGCGATCCTGCACAATCCGCCCGTCCTCATCATGGACGAACCGACGGACGGGCTCGATCCCAACCAGAAATTCGAAGTCCGCAAGCTGATCGGGCGCATGGCGAAGGACAAGGCCATCGTCATATCCACCCACATTCTCGAGGAGGTGGATGCGATCTGCACCCGCGCCCTCATCATCGACCGGGGCCGCGTCGTCGCCGACGGTACGCCCGGTGCGCTCATGGCGCGCTCGCGCTATCACAATGCCGTCTCGCTGACGCTTTCCGGTCAGAGCACGGTTGCGATCGCGGAGAAGCTGCGCAACCTGCCGGGCATATCCACCATCGAGGTGACGCCGCGCGGCGAGGAAACCACTTTCACGCTTTTTGCCGAGAATGCGTCGGAGAGCGACACGATGCTGGTCGATGCCGTGGCGCGGCTCGCGCGCGAGGAGAATTGGCCGGTGCGCGCACTTTATGGCGAGCCGGGCCGCCTCGACGAAGTGTTCCGCAGCCTGACGCGCTCCGACACCGCAAGGGGGAACGCGGCCGCATGAACGAACTTCTCGCCATCTTCCGCCGCGAGCTTGCGGGCTATTTCGCCACGCCTCTCGCCTTCATATTCATCGTGATCTTCCTCATCACGGTCGGCGCCTTCACATTCTATCTCGGCGGCTATTACGAAAGCGATCAGGCGGATCTCACGATCTTCTTCAACTTCCATCCCTGGCTCTATCTCTTCCTGATCCCCGCGATCTCCATGCGGCTCTGGGCGGAAGAGCGGCGGACGGGTTCGATCGAACTCCTGCTTTCGCTTCCCGTGCCGCTCTGGGCGGCGGTGCTCGGCAAGTTTCTCGCGGCCTGGGCCTTTTCCGGCATCGCGCTCGCACTCACCTTCCCGATGTGGATCACGGTCAACTATCTCGGCGATCCGGACAATGGCGTGATCCTTGCCGGCTATATCGGCAGCTTCTTCATGGCGGGCGGCTATCTCGCCATCGGCTCCTGCCTGTCCGCCGTCACGCGCAACCAGGTCATCGCCTTCGTGGTCAGCGTTGCCGTCTGCTTCCTGTTCACCGTGTCGGGCCTTCCCATCGTCACGGATTTCTTCGCAAGCTGGGCGCCGCAGCAGGTCGTGTCCACCATCGCGTCCTTCTCGTTCCTCACGCATTTCAACGCCATCACGCGCGGCGTCATCGATCTGCGCGACGTGATCTATTTCGCCTCGCTGATCGCCACATGGCTCGTTGCCTGCGGCATCGTCGTCGATATGAAGAAGGCGGGGTAAACGCATGCCGAACCAGCAGATCAGCCGCTCGGCCTATCGCGTCATCATGCTCGTGCTGCTTGGCGTTCTCTTCCTTGCGGTCAACATGTTCTCGAATGTCATGTTCCGCACGGCCCGCGTGGACCTCACCGAAAACCGGCTCTACACGGTTTCCGAAGGCACGAAGGATGTGGCGGCGAGCATCGAGGAGCCGATCACGCTGCGCTTCTTCTATTCCGAGAAGCTGGCGAACGATTTCAGCCGTATCCGCATCTATGCCGGTCATGTCCGCGACATGCTTGAGGACATGCGCGCGCGCTCGGGCGGCATGATCCGCCTGGAGGTGATCGACCCCGAGCCCTTCTCGGAGGAAGAGGATCTCGCCATGTCGCTCGGCCTCAAGGGCGCGCCGACGCAATCGGGCGACATCATCTATTTCGGTCTCGTCGGCACGAACTCCGTCGACGGTCTCGAATCCATCCCCTTCTTCACCGACGAGCGAGAGCAGTATCTCGAATACGATATCGCGCGGATGGTCCAGAATCTGAGCCGTCCGGAGCGCCCGGTTCTCGGCATCGTGACGAATCTGCCGATCGATACGGGCACCGGCGGTCTCATGTCGGCCATGCGCGGCGAGTCGCTCCCCTTCATGATCTATGAGGAACTGCGCGACCGCTTCGAGCTTGAATTCCTCGAGCAGCAGTTCGAGGCCGTGCCTGCGCGCGTCGACGTGCTGATGATCGCGCATCCCAAACCCCTCGACCCGCGCACGCTTTATGCGATCGACCAGTTCGTGATGCGCGGCGGTCATGTGCTTGCCTTTGTCGATCCCCACTCGGAAGTGAGCCTGACGGCAGGCCCCAATGGCGAGCCTATTCGCGGCTACACGGAAATGTCCGATCTCGGGCCGCTTCTCGAAAGCTGGGGCGTTCGCTACGACCCGGCGAAGATCGTCGGCGACCGCGCCATCGCGCAGCGGGTCCGCACGGGCATGGATGCGCGCCGCCAGGAAAGCGATTATGTGATCTGGCTTGCCGTGCCGCGCGACAATGTCGCGACGGACGACATCGTCACCTCGGATGTGGCGCGGCTCAATCTCGGCACTGCAGGTCATCTGACGCCCATCGAGGGTGCGACGACGACGTTCGCGCCGATCGTGTTCACGTCGGAAGACTCGAAACTTTATGACGTCGACTATGTAAAGCAGGGCCCGCGTCCGGACGATCTGCTGCGCGGCTTCGAACCCTCGGGCGAGCGATACACGATTGCGGCGCGGCTGTCCGGCCCGGTGAAAAGCGCCTATGAGGCGCAGCCCGATGCCGTTGCCGTCGACGAGGAAGGCCGCCCGATTCAGCGCCGCTCCGGCGAGAAGGCGGGCGCTCATATCGCCGCCTCGCAGAGCGATGCCAATATCATCGTCTTTGCCGACAGCGATATTTTCGATGACCGGTTCTGGGTGCGAACGGATTCCTATCTCGGCGAACGCATCGCCCAGCCGATTGCCGACAATGCCGTCTTCATCATGTCGGCGATCGACAATCTGATGGGCTCGAACGAACTTATTTCGCTTCGCGCCCGCGACAGGATCGACCGGCCCTTCACCGTGGTGGAGGAACTGCGCCGCACGGCGGAACGCCGTTTCCTCGCCGAACAGGAAGAGCTTGAGCGCCGCGTCGCCGAGGCCGAGCGCAAGCTGACCGAGCTTCAGATCGGCGGACAGGGCGACAATGCAGGTCCGAGCGAGGCGGAAGCCGCCGCCATCGACCGGTTCCGGGCCGAACTCCTCGAAAGCCGCAAGAGGCTCCGCGAAGTGCAGCGCGACCTGCGCCGCGATGTCGAGAGCCTCGGCTCGAATCTTCGCTTCGTGAATATCGCGCTCGTGCCGCTCGTGCTGGCGGTGCTGGCCACGGGTGCGGCTGTCCTGCGCTACCGCCGCCGCAAGGCGCGCGTCGAAAAGGGAGCCTGATGGCGATGAACGCTTCCACTGCTTCCTTCATGGAAAACCGTCCGCTGCGCAACCTCGCATTGCTCGCCGCCGTGACCTTCGTCGCCCTGGTGGCGGCCATCGTCGCCGTCGTCAGCGACCAGAGCAGCGTGCGCACGAGCTTCGTGCCGCACCCGCTGTTCGAGGGGCTTTCGAACCGGCTCGATCAGGTCGACCGGATCGTCTACACATCGAGCCGCGGCATGGCGGGCGAGGAAGTCGTGTCGATCAGCCGCAATGAAGATGGCGTCTGGGGCGTTGCCTCGCGGGCAGGCTATCCGGCAAACGGGGAGCTCGTGCGCAATGTGCTGCTCGGTGTCGGCAACATGGAGGCTTATGAGCCCCGCACGGCCAATCCCGAATGGCATCGCAATCTCGGTCTGATGAACCCGGAAGATATCGGCGCGGCGATCCGTGTCGAACTCTTCAGCGGCGAGGAGCGTCTTGCGGGGCTTCTCGTCGGCAAGGTGCCGGAGCGCGCCGTCGATGTGAAGGGCGAGGGCCTCATCTATGTCCGCCGCGACGGAGAGAACCAGACATGGCTTGCCCGCGGCCGCCTGCCTGTTCACAAGCAGGCATTCGACTGGCTCGACATGACCTTTGTCGGCATTCCGCGTGAGGACGTGTCGCGCGTGACGCTCTGGGCCGGCACGGAGCGGCCGGTCGTCATGGAACGCGCCTCGGCGGAGGCAGCGGATTTCACGATCGCAAATCTGCCCGAGGGCAGGGCGTCGCGCGGCGCGCCGGTCGTCAATCAGGCGGCGGCGGCCTTGCTTGAGGCAACGTTCGACGATGTGGCGCCTGCCGATACGCTCGACATGCCGGAAGACGGACCCCGCGTCGAGGTGGAAACATTCGGCGGGCTGACGCTCTCCATGCACATGGGCGGACAGGATGGTGCGCTCTGGGCGAAGTTCTCGGCGGACGGCGAAGGCGAGGAGGCGGTGCTTCTTGCCGAAGAGCTCAATGCGCGGCTCTCGCCCTGGACCTACAAGCTGCCGCAGGAACTCGGCGGACAGCTCACCCAGACGATGGATGTGCTGACCCGCGAGGCCGGTCCCGCGGATGCGATGTTCGGTCCAGCAGAATAGGACTTCATCGAGCGGCAACAAAAAAGGGCGCCCCGCGGGGCGC
>JAJLKS010000473.1:0-2965 GCA_033838765.1 Alphaproteobacteria bacterium | reverse complement strand
CGGTTCCGCCTGTCGAGCGAAAGCTCGCCATTTGCCGTGAGATCGAGCGGGCCCCATTTCACGATGAGATCGGAAATGGCAAGCGTGCCGCCCGTGTCGCGCCATGCGTCCAGCAGTTCGATCACACTGACGTGGCGTGTTTCAGGCACATTGCGAAGCCGCGCCTGCATCAGGAGATGCGTCATGCCGTTGCCGAGGACGGGTACACGCCGTTCGCTCTCAACCGTCACGCCTTCTGCCCGCAAGGCAAAATCGTAGGCGGCCGGAACAAGTTCATCCTGTTCGGTCAATGCCGGGCGGGTATGGAGCTGAAGGCGCATGAGCGTCGCACGGTCGCTGACATTGCCGGTGCCGCGAAGATGCTGGGCGTCCAGTTTATTGATATCGATGGCGAGGCGACCGAACGGCAAATCCTTCAGATCGACATAACTTGCCTGCGCCTTTTCAGCGGTCGCGCGGATTTCATTCTGCGAATACCCGCCGTCGAGCGGCTCGCGGTAGCGGATCAGATGTTCGTTGCCGAGCGTCAGCACGGCATGGCGGAGATTGTAGGGCAGGAGAGCGACGGAAGCGCGCTCGCTGCGCCATTCCCATGCTTCGGGCGCGTCCGGAGCACTGGCGGCAGGCTGCATGAAAGACGCCTCGATCCTGTAGGGGTAGCCGCGCATGGAAAATTCGGTCCAGCCCGTCACAAGGCCATGCTGCGGATTGGCGGCAAAGGCCTCGACCTGCTTTCGGATTTCGCCCGTCACCGAGAACCAGTAGACGGTGTAGATCGCGACAAGCGTGATGAACGCCAGTGCGGGTCCCGCAATGCCCCAGCGAATGCCCGATTTCGGTTCCGTGTCTGCCGTCATGTTTTCCCGATTGTCCTTCGTGGCGTTTTGCGCGCTGTCCTGCGGTCCGACTATAGTGGCCGCGGCAAGGGATGACAGAATGCAGGATTTATGGGTCTTTGGATATGGCTCGCTGATGTGGCGGCCGGGCTTCGAGCATGAGGAACGGCGGCCGGCGCTGCTGCGCGGCTATCATCGCTCCTTCTGCGTCTATAGCCATGTCCATCGCGGCACACCGGAAAGGCCTGGGCTCGTTTTCGGGCTCGATGCAGGCGGTTCCTGCCGGGGCGTCGCCTTTCGCGTCGAGGCAGCGGGTGCGGATGAAACGAGGCGCTATCTGCAGGCGCGCGAGCAGGTGACGCTGGTCTATCGCGATGTGGTGAAGCCCGTGGAGCTGGTCGGCAGCGGCGAGCGCGTCGAGGCTCTTCTGTTCGTCGTCGACCGGAAGCATCAGCAATATGCCGGGCGCCTCGATTTCGAGGAGCAGGTGCGGTTGATCGCGGAAGGCGAGGGACGATCGGGGAAAAACCCCGACTATCTTGAAAGCACTGTCCGGCATCTCGATGAGGCAGGGCTGCCGGATGAAGGGCTTACCCGGCTTTGGCGCGCCGTAGAGCAGCGTCTGCGTCAATCTCCGGCGTTCCGGTGAACTGCCCGAGATTTTCCAGTGCTTTCCGAATGTCTTTCTCGCGCGCTCCTGTCAGCTTCACGCCGGGTTCGAGCCAGAGACCTTTCACTTCGAGGCGTCCTTCGGCGCGATGTGCCTTCACATCGGCACGGCCCGTGAAGCGGTTGCCTTCGAGCAGCGGCAGCACATAGTAACCGTAGCGGCGCTTTTTCTCGGGCACGAAAATCTCGATACGGTAATCGAAGCCGAACAGGCGTTCCGCGCGTTTGCGGTCTCGGATGGCAGGATCGAAGGGTGAGAGAAAGCGCGCTTCGGCGGGAGGTTCTTCCGCCGCCTCAAGGCGCGCCTCGATGCCGGCGGGCGCCATGGCCTCCTTCCATGACCCATCGGCACCTTCTACCGAGACCTTTACAATCTCTTTTCGCTTGAGCGCCCTTGCAGCCCAATCCTTTGCATCTGCAATCGAAACGAGATGCCAGAAGGCGGCGATCTCCTGCGGCGTAGCAAAGCCGAGCCTGTCGAGCGCCGCATTGCAGGCCCATTCGCGCGAGGCGGCTTCCGAGGGGCGTGCGCGGCGGTGTTCATCGGGAATCACGCGTTCGGCCAGGTCGTAGACCTTTTCAAACCCTTCGCGCCGGGCAATCGCGACCTCGCCGGTCCGCCAGAGCATTTCGAGGGCGGTCTTCGACGGGCCCCAACCCCACCAGCCGCCGCCGCCCTTGTCCTCGAAATCGCGCGCCATCAGGGCACCTTCACGCCTGAGCCGCTTGCGGACATTGCGCAGCACCTTTTCGCCTTCGGGGCCGAAACGCTCCTGCCAGCGCGGATTTTCCTCGATCCTAACTTTCGCCGCACGGAAGCGGTGGTGCCAATGCGGGTAGAACTCAATGGGCACGAGCGATGCGTCATGCGTCCAGTGTTCGAAGAGCGATGCCTCGTCATGATGAAGCGCGGCGAGGTGCTCGCGGCGATAGGAAGGCGCGCGGGAAAAGAGGATCATGTGATGTGCGCGCTCGACCGCGTTCACGGAATCGAGTTGCACGAAGCCGAGGCGACGGATGAGGCCGAGGGTCTTGTCCTCATCGTGGGGCCCGGCGGGTGTGCCGGTCAGCGCATGGTGGTCGAGGAAGAGGCGCCGTGCATCCTCGTTGCCGATCCTGAGCCCGCTCATGCGAGGGACTTTTCTCTCGGCTCATAGACGAATTCGAGCTTCAGCCCGTCGGGATCGGCGAACATCACCGCATAGTAGCCTTCGCCATATTCAGGGTAGTCGGCGGGCGCATCGAGCACGGTTGCTCCGATCCGGATCAGCAGGGCATGGAGCCTGTCGACATCCGCTCGGCTCTCGGCGATCCAGGCGACATGATGGAGCCCCGGCGAATAGCGGTCATGTGTGCGGGCAGCGTTCTCTCCCCTTGCGCGGAAGATGCCTATGGTGGGCAGAAGATCGCGCGAGGTGGCGTGTTCCCAGTCGATGCCGTTTTCATCATCCGACCAGCGC
>JAJLKS010000472.1:0-1609 GCA_033838765.1 Alphaproteobacteria bacterium | reverse complement strand
GCCCGGCAGCGTCATTTCGATCCTGACGACATGGGTCTGGAATGGCGGTCCGTTCACCGTGCCGTCAGCCATGTCGAAGGCAGGCGTCAACATCATGACGAAGTCGCTCGCTGCCGAATGGGGGCCATACGGCATCCGCCTCAACGCGATTGCACCCGGCCCCTTCCCGACCGAAGGCGCATGGGCGCGCCTCTCGCCCGGCCAGTCGACCGATGGCGACAGTTCGCGAGACGGCATTCCGATGGGCCGCGTCGGGCAGATGTACGAACTCAAGAATCTCGCAACCTTCCTGATGGCCGATGGCTGCGACTACCTGACCGGCCAGTGCATCGCGATCGACGGTGCGGGCTTCTCGGCCGGCGGCGGCAACTTCTCGCGTCTCTCGAAGCTCTCCGACGAGGAGTGGGACAAGATGCGCGAGATGATCCGCAGCGCGAACGACAAGGACAAGGCGCAGCGGAGCGTTTGAGGTTAGACGGCAAGGCCGTCGTCACATCTCGATGACGACCTTGCCGACCACCTTTCGCTCCTGAAGCATGCGCATGGCATCGACGGCGCGCTCAAGGGGAAAACGGGCGCAGATATAGGGATCGATCCTGCCTTCGGCAGCAAGCCGGTCCACAGCTTCGATATTGGCCTTGCCCGCTTTCGGATCGCGGCGGCCATATTCACCCGCGCGAACACCGACCACCGAGAAGCCCTTGATGAGCGGCATGTTGACGGAAACGGTGGGGATGCGGCCGCTCGTGAAACCGATGATGAGCAATCGCCCATTCCAGGCAATGCAGCGGACGCTTTCATCGAAGATATCGCCACCAACGGGGTCATAGATCACGTCGGCGCCGCGTCCATCCGTCAGTTCCTTCACCTTTTCGCGGAATCCATCATTCACATTGACGACGTGATCGGCGCCGCGCTGCGTCACGACTTTCAGTTTCTCATCGGAGGCAGATGTCGCAATCACCGTTGCACCAAGGAGCTTGCCCATCTCGACTGCCGCGAGGCCAACGCCGCCGGTCGATCCATGCACGAGCAGCGTCTCGCCACTCTGCAGACGGCCGCGGCAGACAAGCGCCACATATGCCGTGAGATAGGCCGCCGGGTAGGCGGCGGCCTTTGCAAAATCCATCTTGCCGGGGATCGGGCGGCAGGCGTCTTCGGATATGTTGACGGCTTCCGCAAAGCCGCCGATGCGCAGGCCCGCCACCACGCGGTCGCCCACCTTCAGCTTCGTTACGTCCGGACCGAGCGCGGCAACCACGCCTGCGCCTTCCATGCCGGGCGAGAAGGGAAGCGCCGGCTTGAACTGATACTTGCCCTGCACCATCAGAATGTCGGGGAAGTTCACCGAACACGCCTTCAGGTCGAGCCTGACTTCGCCGGGGCCGGGCGGCGGCAGCTCCACCTCTTCCAGTCTCAGAACGGAAATATCATCGGATAGTTCATGCACCCGCATGGCGCGCATCGGTCGGTCTCCCGGTTTTCATTCCCATTTCGCTGTTACCGAGCATAGGACGCCGACAGGTGCGGCGCCACGCCCTGCGAACTTCCCCTGCGTCATATCAGGGCGAGTGCCGTCGCGGCGCCGATGAGGCCGAGCGCGATGAAG
>JAJLKS010000471.1:0-8179 GCA_033838765.1 Alphaproteobacteria bacterium | reverse complement strand
GGTCAGGCGGTCGGCGCGGTAGCGGAGTGCGCGAAGCGGGAAGGTGCCGGTGGGCGTGCCGCCATCGCCTTCGCGCTTGACGGAGACAAGGCCCGCGCGGCCGAGCGAACATTCAAGGCGGCTGCCGCCCGCGACGAGCAGGCCGGTGGTGCGGCCGGGTGGGGCGGCGACGAGAATTTCATGGAGTGGGGCGGGGTGTGTCATGGCCCGGCAAGACTAGGCGGGTTTTCGCTGCGCTGCCAGTTTCCGGGCTCAGCGCGCCTTCTGCAGGGCTTCGTATTTGTCCATTGCCTGCTGCATGGCCATCACGAGGCCGGCATCGGCCGGCGCAGGGCCGGTGGCGGGCGAGGAGAGAAGCACGGCTTCGTCCTCATCCGCGTCCATCAGGCTTGCCGTCGCATCGCGCAGCGCCGTGGGATCGCCGAAGGCGCCGAGCAGGGCGTCGAAGGCTTCAGGGCTCAGCTTCGCCATCGGCATCTGGGGGGCGGGCGCGGCGGGGCGGGCAGGGGCTTCGGCCGGGCGCTTGGCCGTGATCGAGGCGGTGGTGAGCGGCGCTTCGGCGGCCGGGGCTTCGCGGGCTGCCTCTTCCGCCGTCCTGGCGGGTTCTTCGGCAGACGCGATCTGCGTCTGCTGTGCGGCATCGCCGCCCATGAAGGACGCAAGCAGCGCGTCGCCCGCGCCCTGTCCGGCATTGCCGGAGATGGCAAGGCTCAGCACCGAGGCGATACCGCCGACCGGGCCGCCGTAAAGCGTGCCGCCCGCGACGCGGGCCTGCGGGGTGATCGCATCGCCCGTGACATGGCGGTAGATTTCGGAGACGACCGGAATGTGCTGCAGCGGGTTCAGCGTGTCGACGAGATCGGCGAAGCTCAGATCCTGGCCCTCGGGCGCGCGGCCTTCGAGGCGGGCAAGACGCAGCTCCGCAAAGGCGGCGGACGCCATGTTGCGCTTGCCGGGCGTCTGGTGAAGGGCGATGGATGTGGCGGCGATCTCGGTCATGGCTTTCGGGGAGCAAGGAGCGGGCCAGCCCGGCGGACGCCGGTTTCCGCGGCTTTCCGGCGCGGGCGATGCCTGATGCAATGCCCGGCCCGGCAAATTCTGCCGGGCAGGCGGCAGCTTCCGCCGCAGCGCGCGAAAGCGTTGGTCAGGGCCCCTGCCTGTGGCACACTCCGCGCCGATCCGCCAACCAGCCAAAGCATAGTCCAGATGACGAAATCCTCTCCGCCCAAGGGCCCCGGCAAGCCGTTTCCGGGCGGTTTTGCGCCGCAAGGCGGCTTCCGGCCGACCGTCGGCCTGCCGCCCTCGGCGGGCGGGGCGCGGCCATCGGTGCCGCTGCCGGGCGTGGCGCGGGGAGTGCGGCCGGGCGTCTCGAAGGACGACATCATCCGGCTCCTGAAGCTCGGCGGGGCGCATCTTGCGGCGGGCCGGCTCGACCATGCGGCGAAGGCGGCAGCGGCCGTGCTGCAGGTGGAGCCGAAGAACCCGGACGGGATGCATCTGATCGGCCTTGTGGCGCTCGCCAAGGGCGATACCGCAAAGGCGGAACAGCTGATCGCGGCGGCGGCGGCGCTGATGCCGCATCACGTCAATGTCTGGGTCAATCTCGGCAATGCACAGCGCGACCAGGGCAAGGCGAAGGAAGCGCTGATTTCCTACGATCGCGCGCTCTCGCTCGACCCCGCCTATGCCGATGCCTATCTGCAGCGCGGCATTCTCTACAAGGACACATCTGCCTATCGCGACGCGGCGGCGGATTTCGAGCGGCTGATCGAACTTACGCCCAACGCACCCGCGCCCTATCTGCGGGCGGCGGAAAATGCGAGCAAGCGCGGCCATTACCGCGAAGCGATCGCCTATTGCGAACGCGGGCTTGCGATCCTGAAGCCGGTGCCGCCTGCGCTTCTCGCCTTTCTTGCGACGACGCATGAACTCATCACCAATCTCGACGAGGCGATCCGCATTGCGGATGAGGTGCTTGCGATCGAGCCCGGCAATCCATCGGCGCTGTGCACCCGCTTCCGCGCGCGACGCAGATTGAACAAGGGCGACAAGGCTGCGCTTGCGGAGCTCCGGGATGAACTCGAAGCCCTGAATGTCGGGGCGATGGAGCCGGGCGATGCGCGTATGCTCTATTCGGAGCTTGCGCAGCTTTGCGAGGCGCTTGGAGATGCACCCGCGGCGTTTCGCTATTTCACTTTGCAGAACAACAAGACATCGGAACTGCCTGCGCTGAAGACGCGCGATCTCCAGTCCTTCAGCAAGGATGTGGAGCGCCTCACAAAATATTTCACGAAAGAGAAAGTCGCGTCTTGGAGGCCGCTGCCGTCGCGCGGCATCGAGCCGGGACACAGGGCGGCGCCGGTCTTTCTCGTCGGTTTTCCGCGTTCGGGCACGACGCTGCTCGACCAGATCCTCGATGCGCATCCGGCCGTTCAGGTGTTCGAGGAACTGCCGTTTCTGCGTTCGGTGCGCAACTCGGTGGCCGCATATCCGACCTCGCTCGGGCGCATGAGCGAGTCCGATCGCGAGGCGGCGAGGCAGGTCTATTGGGACGAACTCGCCAAGGAAGGGGCGGATCTTGCGGGCAAGACGGTCGTCAACAAGATGCCGCTCGACATGGTTCATGCCGGTCTCATTGCGCGCGTATTCCCGGAAGCGAAGATCATTCTCGCGCTGCGTCATCCCGCCGACTGCGTGCTCTCCTGCTTCATGCAGGATTTCGTGCCGAACGGCGCGATGGTGAATTTCCTCACGCTGGAGGGATCGGCGCGGTTCTACGATCAGGTCTTCACGCTCTGGCAGAACTGCCGCGAGATGCTGGCGCTCAATGTGCAGGAAGTGCGCTACGAGCGCCTCGTCGCCGATCTGAGAGCGGAGGTCGAGCCGGCGCTCGGTTTCCTCGGGCTCGGCTGGGACGATGCGGTGAGCGATCCGGCGGCGCATGCACTCCAGCGCGGTTCGATCCGCACACCCTCCTATTCGCAGGTGACGCAGCCCATCTATTCGAGCGCGATGGAGCGGTGGCGGCGCTATGAGGCGCAGATGAAGCCGGTGCTTCCCATCCTAGCGCCGCATATCGAACGCCTCGGCTATTCGCTTTGACGGCATCATGAACGGAACCAGGAAGATACTTGTCGTCGACGATGACGATGTGCTGCGGGGATCGCTCGCGGAGCAGCTTCAGCTGCATGAGGAATTTTCCTGCATCGAGGCGGCGACGGCGTCTGCCGGGCTCGATCTCGTGCGCAACCGCCATGTCGATCTCGTTCTGCTCGATGTCGGCCTGCCCGACATGGACGGGCGCGAGGCCTGCCGGCTGATGCGAAAGGCGGGCGTCAAGGTGCCGATCGTCATGCTGACGGGGGCGGACACGGATTCCGACACGATCCTCGGGCTCGATGCGGGTGCGAACGACTATGTGACGAAGCCGTTCCGCTTCGGCGTCCTTCTTGCGCGTATCAGGGCGCATCTGCGCAGCCACGAGCAGAGCGAGGATGCCGTCTTCAAGATCGGGCCTTATTCCTTCCGGCCGAGCGCAAAGATTCTCACCGACGCCGCCGACAGAAAGGTGCGGCTGACGGAGAAGGAAACCGCGATCCTGAAATTTCTCTATCGCGCGGGCGCAAAGGTCGTCGGGCGCGACGTGCTGCTGGCGGAAGTCTGGGGCTATAATTCAGGCGTGACGACGCATACGCTCGAAACGCATATCTACCGCCTCCGGCAGAAGATCGAGGCCGATCCGTCGAATGCCGAAATACTGGTTACGGAAGCGGGCGGCTACCGGCTGGTGCCTTAGGCCTTCGCGGTCAGCGACAGCATGATGATCGTGCCGAGCGCGAGCGGGGCGCCGATCAGTGCCGCGACGAGCAGCGCGCTTGCGCCCCAGAAGATCACGCAGATCGCCAGAAGCAGCACAAGATTGATCGCAAAAAGCGTCGTGGCGTCGATCTGGTCCATGGCGGTCTCCTTGGCTTGCTCCTTGGCTTGGTGTGTCCCTGATGTGCCGTCTTGCGGCGCGGATTCCAAGCGGGCGTTTCGACGCAGGGCGGCAAAAGGCAATCAGTTGTCGCCCTCGACGGTTGCGGTCAGTGCATAGGTGGAGACGAATTCCGGCGGCATGCGCGTGGCGCGGCCCGTCTCGATATTGATGCAGACGAAATCCGAGAGGCCGCGCAGCAGCGTCGCGCCGGTATCGGCATTCACCATCTGGAAACGGCGGCGCAGCCGGAGCCTGCCGTCATTCCCCGTAATCCATGTGCCGATCGCCACGCGCTCGCCCTCGCGGCTTGCGGCGAGATATTCGAGTTCGTGGCGGCGCACCACCATGCCGCGATTGACCTTCGCATAGGCGGCGAAATCGAGGCCGAGCGCTTTCGAATGTTCCCAGGCGGTCTTTGCCATCCAGGTCAGATAGACGACATTGTTCGTGTGCTGAAAATCGTCGATATGCTGCTTCTCGACCCTTGTCTCGTGAATGAAGGGGGAGGGGAAGTCCCAGACGATCCCGGGCTTTTCTTGCGTCATGGCGTGGCTCTGGCTGCGGTGCTTGCCCGGTTTCCGCCGGGGCATCCTTCATAGCGGCGCGTGGCGCCGCGCGCAAATCCGGCGCCCGCGACAGGGCGGCTCCGCTTCGCTATGATTTTCCCATGAGCCTCGAACCCGCCACGCAGATGCTGCAGAAGCTCGACCTCTTTGCGGGTCTCGATCCCGTTCGGCTCGAGGTCGTCGCCTTCACCTGCGAGCGGCGGGAATATGCGCCGGGCGCGACGCTTTTCCATGAGGGCGAAGAGGCCGACTGCGCCTATCTCATTCTGGAGGGCGAGGCGGTGATGCTTGCGCATGGGCGTGCGGGCATGCCGGAGGCTCACCGGCTTGACAGGGGCGATCTCATCGGCGAAACGGCGCTGTTCGAGCCGGAGCGGCGGCGCACGACGCTGCGCGCCGTCACATCGCTTCATGTGCTTCGCATCGGGCGCGACATGTTCCAGCGGCTCCTCGGCGAGTTCCCGGAAATGGCGGGCTCGGTCGCAGGCCGCGTGGCGGACAGGCTCGAGGCGGTGGGCGAGGATCTCGCGCGGCTGAGCCTGCGGCTCGGACAGGACAACGATAAAAAAGGACGGACAAGGGAATGAGCGACGGTCAGGCGAAAGACGCGCAGGCACCGAAGGCGGACTGGCCGCCGAATATTCAGGCGGTCTTCAAGCGCATGGCGCCGGCGAGCCGTTATCTCGGGCTCGAAATTCTCGATGCCGACAAGGAGAGCCGCACGGTCAAGGTTGCCTTCAATGCGAGCGCCGAGCTTTGCAACATGTGGGGCGGCATCCAGGGCGGCATGGTGGCGGCCATGCTCGACGACGTGATGAGCCTTGCCGTCGGCCTCGATCTCGAATGGGGGCAGATCTCGCCGACACTCGAACTGAAAGTCTCGATGCTCAATGCCGCGCGGCCGGGCCGCATCATCGGCACGGGCCGCGTCATCAAGCGCGGCAAGTCGGTCGGCTTCATCGAAGGCGAGCTGGTGGACGAGGAAAGCGGCAAGCTGCTCGCCACCGGAAGCTCGACGGCAACTTTCGTCACGCTGAAGAAAAAGGAAAAGACCGAAGGCTGAGGCCTTCAGGCATAGGCGTTCTTCTCGAAGTAGCGGCGGGACTGCGCCGTCAGATGCGTTTCGAAGAGCGCGAAGTGATGGCGGATGCCGGCGTTGAGGGCGGCCTTGTCGAGCTTCACGACACGGCGCGTCTCGCGCAGGAAGCTCGGCCAGTAGCGGATCACCATCCAGACATTGTCGGCGAGCGGCGCAAGCTCGTCTTCCGGCATGGCAAGGTGGCCCGCCTCGATCATGTGACGGAAGAAGCGCATCAGCATCGCCGTCGTCATCTCGTAGACATTGTGCACCTTGTCCTCAAGCTCCGGGGAGGTGCGGCCATATTCCGCCTGGTCGCGATAGAGAAACTGGTAGGTCCAGACTTCCTCGAAGACGGCGCGGTTGAAGAGGGCGTAATTTTCGAGCACGGTTTCGGGCGTCGAGGGGATGGCAAGGCGCTTGTCGATCTGTTCGAAGAGCGCAAGCTGATGCGCCTTCACGAGGTCGCGCTTGGTGCGGAAGTGATACCAGAGATTGCCTTCCGAAATGCCCACTGCCTCGGCGATGCGGGCCGTCGTCACCGCGTCATAGCCGTTTTCATTGAAGAGCTTGAGGCTCGCGGCCAGAATCTTGTCCTTCGTCTTCAGTGCCATGCCGGGTCTTTTCTGTCTTTTTATGGTCTTGCCGTAGCGGCGCCCCTGTTTCTGACGGGCAGGGGAGGAAAACCTGCTCTCTTGCGCTTATAGGGTCAATACCCTAATATGGGGCATCTACCCTAATGAGAAATCCGCTGCCGGGCGGCCCCCAAAATGCCCGGAAGGCGGACAGTGAGGTAGGAACCCCAGGAGCGGGCGGAGGAGAGACCCTTCACCCCCGAAGGCTGGCCCCCCAGCTCAAAGTCTCAGCGCCGCGATCACCGGCGCATGATCCGACGCCCGCTCCCACCCCCTCGCATCCTTGCGGACATGCATCGAGAGCGGCGCTTCGGCGAGTGCCGGCGTCACCCAGATATGGTCGAGGCGGCGGCCGCGGTCGGCGGCAAGCCAGTCCTTCGCGCGGTAGCTCCACCACGAATAGAGCTTCTCGGTTTCCGGCACGAAGCGGCGCATCACATCGACCCAGTCATGCGAGGCATAAAGCTCGTTCATCAGGTCCACCTCGACGGGCGTGTGGCTGACGACCTTCAGCAACTGCTTGTGCGACCAGACGTCATGTTCGAGAGGTGCGATGTTGAGATCGCCGACCAGCACCATGCGATTGCTGCTCTTGTTGCGCTGCTTGCCGAAAAGCGAGGTCATCTCGCGCAGGAAATCGAGCTTGTGGGCGAATTTTTCGTTGATCTTCGGGTCGGGCTCATCGCCGCCGGCGGGCACATAGAAATTGTGAATGCGCAGCCCGCCCGGCACATCGAGATCGGTTGCGATGTGGCGGCAGTCGCCCTTCTCGCAGAAGTCCCGGCTCTCGGTCTTCTTGAAAGGGATTTTGCTCAGCGTGGCGACACCGTGATAGCCCTTCTGGCCGTGGACGGCGACATGCTCGTAACCCGCCTTCTTGATTGCCTTGAGGGGAAAGGCGTCGTTGACGCATTTGATTTCCTGCAGGCACAGCACATCGGGCTTTTCCTCGGCGAGAAGCTGCTCGACGAGATTGATCCGTAGGCGGACGGAGTTGATGTTCCAGGTCGCGATCTTGATATCCAAAGCCTTGTTCCGTTCCCTGTCTCAGAAAATATTGAAAGTGAGGCCCGCTATGCCGATCGGCCAGCGGCCGCGCGTGAAGAGCGCGAATTTGCGGCGGAAGGGGTGATCGTCATCCGCGCCTGCGACAAGCGAGAGCGCGGCGCCATGCGCGGCGTGGAGCGCGGCGCCTGCGGCCGCGTTCAGCAGCTCCACATCCTCCACTTCCCAGAAATCGGAGGCCTCTTCCACCGCGGCGCGGATGCGCTCGCTCAGGAGCGCGGAGACATGGGTCATGGCGATGTTGAGCGCATCCTCGCTCAGAAAGCCGAGTGCATCGGCGGCGAGGCTCGCGCGCAGGCTTTCCTCCGCCTCCCAATGGGCGGGGTCGATGTCGAGCGTCATGGCGGCATCGGCTGCCTCAACCCAGTCGCGGATACGCGCGGGTTCGGCATCGGGAAAGCCGAGCCCGTCGAGATAGGAACGCGCGAGCGCCCTGACCTCGCGGTCGAGCGGGCGGCCCAGTTTCGAGAACCAGGGCATGTTGACCGCCTCCTCGCCGAAGCGGCGGATGCCGGCAAGGATCGGAATTTCCTGTTCCAGCTCGTCGAGCTCGGCATCGGAAATCATGTGGGTGGCGTCGCCTGAATGGCCGGAAAAGCGAGACATGGAGCCCGATTCATGGGGAAGGGAGGGGGGAGATTAGCCGCTTCGGGCGTATGGCACAAAAGAGTTGCTCCTCTTCCTTCAGACAAGAAAGGCGGGGCGCAAAAAAGTTGCGCCCCCCACCTTGGAAACACGGATGGCGGGGCGCAAAAAAGTCGCGCCCCCAACTTTGAAACAAGGATGGCGGGGCGCAAAAAAGTTGCGCCCCCAACTTTGAAACAAGGATGGCGGGGCGCAAAAAAGTTGCGCCCCG
>JAJLKS010000470.1:0-3778 GCA_033838765.1 Alphaproteobacteria bacterium | reverse complement strand
GCTGCCCGCGACGCTCCTCCTGCGGCCCTTCAATTTCGAGACTCTGGCGACCAGGACCTATCGTCTTGCCTCGGACGAGCGGCTCGCGGAAGCAAGCACGGCGGCACTCATGATCGTCGCTCTCGGCCTCCTGCCTGCGATCCTGCTCAGTTTTTCGATCTCGCGCGGCGGCACCCCGGCGCAACTCCCGGTCTCTCCGGCGGAAAAGTGAGCCCCGGACGCCAATAAAACGCCGGTCTCACTGGAAATCGGCGGCGAACGGCCCAAGTTGACGGTATTGTCATAATTAAGGCGGATAGGGGATGGCATGATCGGCGGCTGCCGAGGGTCATTCCGGCCAACCGGTCAATTCTGGAGTTTGCATGCGACTATTGTCCGTTGTCCTTGCCGCAGGCCTCCTTCTCACCGCGCCCGTTCGCGCCGAGAGCGTCCAGAATGTCATCACAGCGCAGGCCTTCGCGGACCAGTTCGTGGATCGTGTCGAGGCACTCGGCACGAGCTTCTCCAATGAGAGCGTGATCATCACGGCGAATGTCGCCGAACGGGTAACCGAAATCCTTTTCGAGGACGGGCAGACGGTCGAGGAAGGGCAACTCCTCGTGGCGATGCGCCGGGACGAACAGAAGGCAGCGCTCGCCGCCGCCGAAGCCGTACTCGCAGAACGCCGCACCGCCTATGAGCGCGCACGCGAACTCGAACGGCGGCAATTCACGACAACTGCGCAGCTGGAAGAAAGGCTCGCCGCGATGCGCGAGGCGGAGGCCAATCGCGACGCCGCTGCCGCGCGTCTCGCCGACCGCGAGATCCGCGCACCGTTCAGCGGCATTGTCGGACTTCGCAATATCAGCCCCGGCACGCTTGTCTCCCCCGGCGACCGCATAACGACGCTCGACGACCTCGACCCGATCAAACTCGATTTCACGGTTCCCGCCGCCTACCTGTCTTCGATCGAGCCCGGTCTGGAGATCGTTGCCACGACAACGGCGCTGCCCGGGCGCGAGTTTCGAGGCGAGATCCGCAGCGTCTCGACCCAGGTCGACCGGGTGACGCGTTCGATCACAGCACGTGCACTCATCGGCAACGCCGATCATGCGCTGAAGCCCGGCCTCTTGATGACGGTGCAGCTGCTGAAAAATCCGCGGCGTGCCGTCGTCATTCCCGAAGAGGCGCTCGTCCCCGTGGGTACAAGCAATTTCGTATTCGTAGTGGAAGAAGACACAGCCTTCCGCCGCGAGGTGGAGACCGGCGCGCGCCGTCCCGGCGAAGTCGAAATCGTCAGCGGCCTCGAGGCGGGCGAGTCCGTGGTGACGCATGGCACGATGCGCCTGCGCGACGGCCAGAAGGTCAAGATCATCGAGGAGCAGAAGCAGGGCCGCGCCATCGGTGTGCTGATGGACGGCACAACGGCCGTGCAATAGGGAGAGACCGATGAAACTCTCGGACGTCTCCGTTACCAGGCCGGTCTTTGCCGCGGTGATGAGCCTGCTGCTGGTGGCCTTCGGGCTTGTTGCCTTCGACCGGCTGCCCTTGCGCGAATATCCCGATATCGACCCGCCCATCGTTTCGATCACGACGGACTATCGCGGCGCGGCGGCCGCCGTCGTCGAAACCCGCATTACAGAGCCGATCGAACAACGCATCGCCGGTGTGGAAGGCATTTCCTACGTGCAGTCGGCGAGCCAGGACGGGCGCTCGCGCATAACCATCGAGTTTCGTCCGGGCCGCGATGTCGATGCAGCGGCGAACGACATCCGGGACCGCGTGTCGGGCATTCTCGACGACCTGCCGCCCGAGGCCGATCCGCCGGACATTCAGAAAGTCGATTCCAGCGACGACGTGATCATGTGGCTCAATCTCGTGAGCCCCAACATGAACGTGCTGGAACTGACCGACTATGCCGAGCGCTTCATCGTCGACCGCTTCTCGACGCTCGATGGTGTGGCTCGCGTGCGGCTCAGCGGCGCGAAAAACTATGCGATGCGCATCTGGCTCGACCGCGGGGCACTTGCGGCCCGCCAACTTACCGTTGGCGATGTCGAACAGGCGCTGCTTGCCGAAAATGTCGAACTTCCGGCGGGCAGCATCGAATCGACGCAGCGCCAGTTTTCAGCACGTATCGAGCGGAGCTACCGGACGCCGGATGATTTCCGCCAGCTCGTGCTCCGGCAGGGCGAAGACGGCTATCTGGTGCGGCTTGGCGATGTGGCGCGAATCGAGCGGGCGGCGGCGGAAGATCGCACGTTCTTCCGCGGCAATCAGGTGCAGATGATCGGCATCGGCATCATCAAGCAATCGACCGCGAATACGCTCACCGTGACCAGCGGCGCAAAGGCGGAGGCGGAACGCATCGCCCCGACGCTGCCGGAAGGCATGGAGTTCCGGCAGAGCTATGACAGCAGCGTCTTCATCGAAGGCGCCGTCAACGAAGTCTACAACACACTCGCCATCGCCATCGCTCTCGTCGTGCTGACGATCTTCGTCTTTCTCGGCAGCGTGAGGGCGACACTGGTTCCCGCTGTGACCGTTCCCGTTTCGCTCACTGCAACCTTTCTCGTTCTCTATGCCGCCGGGTTCTCGGTCAATCTGCTGACGCTGCTCGCGCTCGTTCTCGCCATCGGCCTCGTCGTGGACGATACGATCGTCGTTCTGGAAAACATCTACCGGCGCATGGAAGAAGGCGAGACGCCGCTCGTCGCCGCCTATCGCGGCGCGCGGCAGGTGGGCTTTGCCGTCATCGCCACAACAATCGTGCTGATGGCCGTGTTCGTCCCGCTCGCCTTCGTCGAGGGATCGGTCGGCAGGCTCTTTTCGGAATTCGCGATCACCATGGCCGCGGCTGTCGGCTTTTCGAGTTTCGTCGCGCTCAGCCTTTCGCCGATGCTCTCATCTAAGGTTCTGAAGCCGGCCAGCGGCCCGTCGCGCTTTACGCAAAAAGTCGACCGTTTCTTCAACCGGATGCGGGATGGCTATTCGGCGCTGCTGCAGAAGACGCTGGCGCGGCCAATGCCCGTTTTCGGCGCATTCGGCGCGATGGTGCTCATTGCCTGGGGTCTGTTCTCGCTGACGCCGTCGGAGTATGCGCCGCGCGAGGACCGGGGAACCTTCTTCGTGATGGTGAACGCGCCTGAAGGCGCGTCCTATGAGTATACCGCCGCCTATATGACAGAGATCGAGACGAGGCTGATGCCGCTCGTCGAAAACGGCGAGATCAACCGTCTCCTCGTGCGGGCGCCGCGCTCCTTCGGCAATACGGCGACATTCAATGACGGCATAGCCGTCGTCGTGCTGAACGACTGGTCCGAGCGCCGCTCGGCCTGGGATATCATGGCCGAGATCCGGCAGCTCACGAGCGACCTGCCGGGCGTGATGGTTTCGCCCGTCATGCGCTCGGGCTTCGGCGGCGGCACGCGCAAGCCCGTCCAGTTCGTGATCGGCGGCGGCACCTACGATCAGCTGCGCGAATGGCGCGACATACTCCTCGCGGCGATCGACGAGAACAATCCGGGCCTCATCAATATCGATCACGACTACAAGGAGACGAAGCCGGAGCTTCGCGTGGAGATCGACCGGAACAGCGCTGGCGATCTCGGCGTGACGGTCGGCAATGTAGGACGCACGCTCGAGACCATTTTCGGGTCGCGGCTCGTCACGCGCTATGTCGAGGAAGGCGAGGAATATGACGTCATCCTCGAGGGCGAGCGCTCCGAGCAGCGCACGCCGAGCGACATGAGCAATCTCTTCGTGCGCTCGGACCGCACGGGCGAGCTGATTCCGGTCG
>JAJLKS010000469.1:0-9543 GCA_033838765.1 Alphaproteobacteria bacterium | reverse complement strand
TTGCCGCCGGCACTTAAATCGGACCCGGACGCATTCAGTCCTTCCGGGGTGGAATTCCAAGCCGGGCCATGACGCGCTGGCGCGCCTCGCCCGATTGGCGGTCGGGAACGTATATCAGGCCCGCAACGCGCCGCAACAAGTTGGCTTCATACTCGTCGAGAACGCCGTCCGCATAGACGACCTCCCACATCTTCTCGATCAGTGCGACCCGCTCTTCCTCGCTATAGGCCTGCTTGATGGACTGCACCCAGCGATGGAGGTCGAGCGTCTCGGCCTCTTCCGCCGAGGCGGCCTCCACCAGCGAAGCGATTTCCGAAGGCGGCAGATCGAAGGTCTCGCTCGCGATCCTGCGTATCGCCTCCTTTTCGTCCGCGCCGAAATCCGCGTCGGATGTCGCGGCCCGGATCAGCAAGGCGACGACAGCGATCCGCAGATCCTGCGCTTCGTCGCGGTGCTCCCCGGGCGGCCCGAGAAGAAAGGATTTGATAGCCGACAGCATTTGAATTTTACCTACATGAAGCGGATGAGCGATTCAACAACGCAGAAATTTGTGAATTAGTCTTCGCCTTTCCAGGCCGCGATTTCGCGCCGGTCCTTCTTTGTCGGCCTGCCTGCGCCGGCTGGCCGCGTCTCCGCCGCCGCATCGACCGCGTTTATATCCGCCGGGGGACTGGGCGGGGATAAGTCCTCATAGAGGAGGCGCGCCTCGGGCGCGGGCCCGCGGCGGCTGCCGGACCCGAGAATTTTCACGACGCGAATATGGGCCCCAAGCGGAAAGGTGAGGACATCGCCCGGCCGGACGAGGCGGCTTGCCTTCGAAACCCGCTCGCCATTCACGCGCAAGCGGCCAGACTGCACGAATGTGCTCGCGAGCGACCGGCTTTTCATGAAACGGGCGAACCAGAGCCAGCGATCGATACGCTGACCCGGCGGGCCGGCCTCACCGTCCATCTGGTCAGCTGTTCCGGTTGCGCTCTTTCAGCACGGCAAGCGCTGCGAAGGGCGAGTCCGGGTCAGGCTCGCGGTCGCGGGGCTTCGGCTTGCTGAAGCTGAAATCGCGTGGCTTGTCGTGCTTGCCCTCGCGGCGCGGCTTGCCGCCCTGGCGGGGCCTTCCGTCCTTGCGGCCTTCGCCGCGCTTGTGTGCGTCCGGCTTGCCGCCATCCTTGCGCGGTTCGCCTTCGCGGCGTTCTCCCGCTTGTGCCGGTGCCTGGCCCTGCGCGCGGTTGCCACCCCGGCGGGGCTTGCGGTTCGCCTCGCCTCCATGCCTGCGGCGCAAGGGGCGCCAGATTTCCATTTCGACCGGTTCGGCGGCTTCGACCGTTGCGGATTCGGGCGCCTCAGCGGGTTCCGATGCGGCTTCCAGCGAGGTTTCGGCGGGTGATGCCGCCTCGGTTGCGGCGTCTTCTGCGGAGGGCTCCGCCGCTGCTTCAGGTGCAGCTTCCTCCGCCGCAACCTCCACGACGGTGGCCTCCGCGGGTGCGGCCTGCGCATCTGCCGCGGCCGGCGCTTCCGCTACGGGCTTGGGCGGCACGAGCTTTTCGACCTGCGAGCGATAGCCGAGACCGCGCAGCAGGCCTGCGAACTCCTCGCCCGAACAACCGACAAGCGACATCATGTCGGGCGTCACGACGAAGCCGCCATTATAGGCGCGCGAGGCAATGACGGGCCGGATGAGATCGGCGACGCGTTCCAGCATGTCGAGGCGGACAGCACGCGTCCCGCAGACGCGGAAGCCGAGCGCGCCATAAAAGCCTTCCGGCGCATTTGCGTCGGCCGGAACCGAGGTGAGACCGGGTGCGGGAACGGCAGGAAGGCTGGCGAACGGGTCTTCCGCATCCTTGCGCGAGAGCGCCCAGAGAATGAGTTTCAGGCGTGCCGGTGCGGGCTTCAGCAAGGCGGGCACAAATATCGAATAGGCACCGAAGCGGACGCCATGCTTGCGGAGCTGGCCGCGGGCCGCCTGATCGAGCGTGCGCACATCCTCCGCAACCGCTTCCCGGCCGAGAGAACCGAGGTTCTCGACAAGCTGGAAGGCGATGCCGCGGGCAAGACCTTCAATGTCGGCCGCATCGCGCAGCGCGACCAGCGGCGCCAGCACCTGCGTTACATGCATCTTGAGCCATGCGTCGAGCCGCGCCTGCACGGCGTCCTTCGCCGGGCCGTGCAGCTGCTCGCCGGTGACGAGTTCCACACGTGGCAGCAGGATATTGTCGCTGCCCTTGAGTTCGGCGACGGGATGGCCCGCCCATACGATCCGGCCATGCTCGGAAAGGGAAATATCGGCGTCAGGCGCCGTCACGAGCCTTTGCGCGCGTGCCGCGATTTCGGAAGTGAGCGCCTGTTCGGCCGCCGCGCGGAGCACGCGCGCCTGCTCGCCATCGGCGCGCGGGTCGGGCACGAATACAAAACCTTCGAGATGGCCGGCATATTCGCCTTCGACCAGAACCTCGCCATCGCCGTTTACAGCCGCCATAAGATCCTCGTTCTGGCGCAGACGCTTCATCAATACGCTGGTACGCCTGTCGACAAATCGCTGCGTCAACCGCTCGTGGAGCGCGTCAGACAGCCTATCCTCTATCTTACGCGCGCGCTCCTGCCAATGCGCAGGATTGTGCAGCCAATCCGGCCGGTTGGCTACATAGCTCCATGTCCGCATATGGGCGAGGCGGGTCGCCAGCACATCGATGTCGCCATCTGCGCGGTCGAGCTTTGCAATCTGGCGGTCAAGCCAGTCTTCCGGAATGCGCCCCGGGGTGTCGCCGCCCCGCTCCATGAGAAACAGATAGAGGCGGGCGAGCAGCGACGCATGTTCGCTGGCAAGCGTCTTGCGGAAGTCCGGCACTTGCGCGACTTCCCAAAGCCGCCTGATCGCATGGGGCGAGCGCGCGAGCGCGGCCACTTCCTGCGTCCTGCTCATGCGCTCAAGAGCGTCGAGATCGTCGGCGGTCTGGGCGCGCATCAGGCCGGGCCGGGAAGGGGGGGCTTCGAGGCTGCGGATCAGGGCAGGGATGTTCGAAAAATCGAGATGCGGGTTCCGCCACTGGAAAACGCGCTCAGGCTCGAACTGGTGGTTCTCGATGCGGGAGATGATGTCTTCGGGCAAGGTGGCAGCGTCGCCGGTCGTTCCGAATGTTCCGTTGTTCATGTACCGGCCGGCGCGGCCGGCGATCTGGGCAAGCTCGGCAACGCTCAGCGGGCGGTGCTGGTGTCCATCGAATTTCTGCGTCGATGCAAAGGCCACATGGTCCACATCCATGTTGAGGCCCATGCCTATGGCATCGGTCGCGACGAGAAAATCCACTTCGCCGGATTGATAGAGCGCGACCTGCGCATTTCGTGTGCGCGGGCTCAGGGCGCCCATGACCACCGCGGCGCCGCCACGCTGGCGGCGGATCAGCTCGGCGATCGCATAGACCTGGTCGGCGGAGAAGGCGACGATCGCGGAGCGGCGCGGCAGCCGCGTGATCTTTTTCGATCCAGTCCATGACAATTCGGAAAACCGCGGCCGGTTCACGAAGCGTGTATCGGGCAGGAGCTTCTGGATCAGGCTGCGGGCCGTCTCGGAGCCGAGCATCATGGTTTCGGAGCGGCCGCGCGCGCGCAGGAGCCGGTCGGTGAAGGTATGGCCGCGCTCGCGGTCGGCCGCGAGCTGGATTTCGTCGACGGCGAGGAATTCGACTTCACGCTCGAGCGGCATCGCCTCGACCGTGCAGATGAAATAGCGCGCCGATTGCGGAAGGATCTTCTCCTCACCCGTTATCAGGGCGACGGCGCGGGCCCCCTTCACCTTCACCACGCGGTCATAGACCTCGCGCGCAAGCAGGCGGAGCGGAAGGCCGATCATGCCGCTTTCGTGCCCCATCATCCGCTCGATGGCGAGATGCGTCTTGCCGGTGTTGGTGGGGCCCAGAACGGCCGTGATGCGGCGGCGCTCGGCAATGGCGTCGCGGGCTCTGTCGTCCGGTATGTGGGGGGCCGGGATGCTCATGATCGAGGGCGCACCTTCCGTGTATTCCGGCCCGCGCGCAAGGGTGCGGGGCGTTAACCCTCAACAAATTAAGAGTGGGACTAATGGGCGAACGAACCGGGTCCGAATCGGTGACCGCGCGATTTTCCGGCTTCGTTCACGGCTAAATCTTGTGTCTCATCAACGGTTTAGGCGGACAAATCGTTAACGTGGATTTTTTGTCGCGCCTTCCCCAGCGTCGCCGCGCATTGCCGGCGCCTCGCCGAAGTGCCGCCCTTTATGAAAGTGGACCGCTGTCTATAGTGTCCTTCATCGACATCGCAAAAACATCCTCCGGGCCGTTTGCCGGACCTATGGGGGAGACAGGGAGGCTGCCATGGATTTCAGAATACCGAAGGAGATCACGGACTATCTCGCCGTGCTCGACGATTTCATCGAAAAGGAAATCAAGCCGCTGCAGGCGCAGGACGACAATGAGCGGTTTTTCGATCATCGCCGCGAACACGCCCGCACCGACTGGGACAATGAGGGGCTGCCGCGCCATGAATGGGAAGCGCTGCTTGGCGAGATGCGCCGCCGGGCCGACAAGGCGGGGCACCTGCGTTTTGCGCTGCCGAAGGAATATGGCGGCAAGGACGGCAGCAATCTCGCCATGGCCGTGATCCGCGATCATCTCGCGGCGAAGGGTCTCGGCCTTCACAACGATCTTCAGAACGAAAGCTCGATCGTCGGCAATTTCCCGACCGTGCTCATGTTCCGCGATTTCGGCACGGAAGAGCAGAAGAAGAAATTCATTCAGGGCTCGCTCGACGGTTCGATCCGCGTTGCCTTCGGTCTCACCGAGCCCGATCACGGGTCGGATGCGACCTGGATGGAAACGTCGGCGAAGCGCGAGAAGCGCGATGGCGTCGATGGCTGGCTCATCAACGGGCAGAAGATGTGGAACACGGGGCTCCATGTCGCAACGCATGACTTCGTGTTTGCGCGCACGAGCGGCAAGCCGGGCGATGCGCTCGGCATCACCTGCTTCATCGTGCCGATGGACGCGCCCGGCGTGAAGGTCGAGGAATATCTCTGGACCTTCAACATGCCGACGGACCATCCGCGTGTCTCCTTCACGAATGTCTGGGTGCCCGAAGGCTCCTATCTCGGCGATCCGGAGCGCGGGCTCGAGCTGGCGCAGCATTTCGTGCATGAGAACCGTATCCGCCAGGCGGCGTCGGGCGTCGGTGCGGCGCAATACTGCATCGAGCAGAGCGTCGCCTATGCCAAGCAGCGCAAGCCATTCGGCAAGCCGCTCGCCTCCAATCAGGCGATCCAGTTCCCGCTGGTCGAAGCTCACACCGAATGCGAGATGATCCGAACCTTCATCTACAAGACGGCGTGGGAAATGGACCAGATGTCGAAACCCGATGTCGCCAAGTATCTGTCCGACAGGGTTTCAATGTGCAACTACCGCGCGAACCGGCTCGTCTGTCAGGTGGCGGACCTTGCGATGCAGGTGCATGGGGCAATCGGCTATTCGCGGCACAAGCCCTTCGAGCACATCTATCGCCATCATCGCCGCTACCGGATCACCGAAGGTTCGGAAGAAATCCAGATGCGCAAGGTGGGCGGACATCTGTTCGGCTTCATCGGTTCGAACCGCGGGGCGAAGGCCGCCGAGTAAGGCGTGACGCCATAGCGAAGCCGGGGCCGTCACGCTCAGGGCGTGGCGGCCTTTGCATTTGTATCTCTCCAGACAAGCCGCCAGCCCGGCAGGGTCATCGTGGCGGTCGTGCCGTGGCCGAATTCGCTCTGAAGCGCGAAGTTGCCGCCATGCATCTCGATCAGCGATTTCGTGATCGGCAGGCCGAGACCCGTGCCGCCGTGCTGGCGCGCGCTCGTGTCGTCCACCTGTCCGAAGGGTTCGAGCACTTCGTGGAGTTTGTCCGCCGGAATACCGATGCCATTGTCAGCGACGGTGAGGCTCAGGTCTCCGAGGCCATCGATTGCCACGGCAAGTTCGATCGTTCCGCCTTCCGGCGTGAACTTGGATGCATTCGACAGAAGGTTCAGCATCACCTGCCGCATGGCGCGTTGATCGGCATGCAGGGAGGGCATGTCATCGGGGAGTGCGAGCGTGACGGTCTGTTGCTTCTCTATGGTGCGGGCGCGCATCATTTCGATCGACCAGCGAAGCACATTGGCAAAGTCGATCTCGTCTTCCTCGATGGCGTAGCGCCCGGCCTCGATCTTCGAAATGTCGAGAATGTCGTCGATCACGTTCAGCAGGTGGCGGCCGCTGTCGTGAATGTCATTCGTGTACTCGATGTAGCGTTCGGTGCCGAGAGGACCGAACATCTGCTGCCGCATGATCTCGGAAAAGCCGATGATCGCGTTGAGCGGTGTGCGCAGTTCATGGCTCATATTCGCAAGGAACTTCGTCTTGGCGCGGTTCGCGAGTTCGGCGGACTCGGTTGCGCGGCGCAGATTTTCTTCCGAACGGCGGCGCTCGATCGCGATGCTGCAGAGATGGGCGACACCTGAAAGGTAATCGTTTTCCCAGGCACCGGGCTCGACGGCGATAGGGAAGTAGAGGGCGAAGGAGCCGATAACGCTGCCATTGTGCGACAGGATCGGCTGGAACCAGAGCGTCTGGATGCCCGCTTCGCGCATGTAGGAGGAGACGAACTCGCCATGCTGGCGATCCTGCAGATTGGTGACCACGATGCGCGTGCCAGACATGGCGGCCTGGCCGAAGAAGCCTTCCTTCTCCACTTTCCAGAATTCACCGATCCAGCTTCCGAAGTCGGCGGGCAGGCTCGGAGCGGCGCATGTGATGAGATCCTTCGTGCCATCGAGCAGAAATACGGCGGAACGGGCGCCGGGATTGGTTTCTTCCGCACCGATGGCAAGTCTCGTCATCACCTCGGTCAAAGGCTCGCCGGTGGCGAGCGCCTGCAGCACCTGGAACTGGCTTCTCTGTTCGGTCTCGGCGCGCTTTCGCTCGGTGATGTCGCGCAGATTGATGACATAGCCGCGGACATTCTCGTCGCTCAGCAGGTTCGTCAGCGACGCCTCTATCCATAGCGGCTTGCCGTTGTAGTCGGGCACGATCAGCTCATAGATGCTGGTCGTGGCTCCGCTTTCCGAAGACGCTGCGATGCCGAGAACTTCGCTTCGCTGAGCCGAGGACAGGAAGTCGAGGCTGTTCATGCCGATCAGCGCGCCGGGTTCGAGACCGAGTTTCGACGCGGCGGGAGAGGCATACTGGATGATCGCGCTCTCGTCGGTGACAAGCACGACGTCGAAGGCGTTTTCCACGAGCGCACGAAAATGATGTTCGCGGCGCTTGAGCTGATCGTTTGCTTCTTCGGCCTGACGGCGCGCGGCTTCCGAGACGTCGCGTGCATGGCCGAGGTCGCGGATCACGTCGGCATTGCGCAGGCGCAGATCCAGCGTTTCTTCGGCTGCCTTGCGCTGCTGCTGGGCGAGGCGGAGGAGATAGAGATAGGTCGGCGTGCAGGCGATGCCGAGCGCTAGATAGGCGGTTTCGAATGTCGATATGCACATGCCGATGACGCCTGCCATGATCGGAAGCGTCACCGATATCGTGACCGGCGCGACATGGAAGGCGGTCTGCGAGGCCATGACGACATGAACGACGAAGACCATCAGGATGGCGAAGTTCTGGATATCGCCGCCGGCATTCCAGAAGAGCGGGAAGAGGCCAAGCCAGACGATGTTCATCAGCCAATAGCGCGTGGCGGTGGCCCTGATCCAGCCATTCACCTCGCCGGGCGCGACGTCGGCATCGAAATAGCGGTGCTGGTAGAAATGATATTCGACGTGAATGGCGACGATAACGAGCCACCAGACCACGACCAGAGAGGCGGGCACGGCAGGCTCGAATGTCAGACCCAGTGCGGCCGTGATGACCGGAAAGAAGACCGGCAGCGCGCGATAGGCATGCATGATCGCGCTGAAGAGTTCGAGGCGAATAGCGGGGTTGCGGCTTTCGGCTGTGCCGGCCGCTGCAGAAATCTGCTGCATATGCTCGTGGACCTTGCCCAGAGCCCTGTCCTCACCGTTGATGCCGGAACCGGCATTGCGCCCGAGGCTCGTCCGCCAGATGGACCCCCAGCCGCAATCAGGTTTAGGCGAGTGCGGTAAAGTTTCCCTGAATGGCCCGGCCCCGGAACGGCAAAGGCCCCCGCCATTTCTGACGGGGGCCTGACGGTGTTAACCGGCCGTTAACTCAGTAAGGGTCCGGCGCGGTAACGATATCCGGCCTCTGGGGCGGCGGGCGGCGGCCTTCGACGGCGCAGCTGCGCAGGACGCTCTGGTCGAGCGCGGTGGTCGGGCTCCAGTAGCTCGGCACCCAGTCCGATGCGAGCTGCTCGGAGCGGGCATTGTCCTCGCTCGTCAGGGCGCCGCGAAACTCCTCGGCAATGGAGAGGTCCGGCTGAACGCCGAGCGCCAGCAGGCGGGCATTCCGGCTGTAAAGACGCGCCCATTTCGCACCTTCGACCGCGTTCGGGCTCACGCCTTCGCCGCGCAGATAGAGCAGCGCCATCTGCTTCTGGGCTTCGGCCCAGCCCGCATTGGCCGCCCGCAACATCCACTCGGCGCCTTCTGCAGAATTCCCGGAAGCGATATTGCACTGGCCGAGCGCCGTCTGGGCGCCTTCATAGCCGTGACCGCGATAGGCAAAGCAGGTGAGAACGTTCATCGTGTCGTCGTCGCAATCCCCTGCTGCCGCGCGGCTGACGGCGCGGGCATAGAGCGTGCTCGATGGATCCTGTTCGGCGAGTGTCGGTATCACGCGGCCTTCCGCGTCACGCTTGCGGGCGGCACCGCCGCCGCTGCAGGCCGTGATCGCAATCGCCGCGGCGCAAAGAACGACGAGAAGCCCGGCTCTTGAGCCAAATTGAATGTTGCGTGCAGACATATTCCCTCGGTTTCCCCACTTTTGCGTTTCTTGCGGCGCGTTTGCCCCTGCCCGTGGATATCCTACCGGCCCGGGCGGCGGAATGGCACCGTCAATCAACCTCCGAATGAAAATCGCCGGAGGAAAGGGCCCGAACAGTAGTGCCGGAGTGCGGCTGCTGACGCAACGAAATTGCGGCATTGCGGGCCACTCTTCGGGGCGGTTTGACCCGGCTGGCCCCTTCCCGGATACTCCGCGCGATTTTTGGGACCGGTCGCCCGCCATGATATGGTGAGGCTTTGAATGTACCGGCAAATCCGCGAGTAGAGACAAGGCGATGGCGAACAAGAAGACGCTCAGGGACTGGGAAGCTGCAGTGGAAAAGCAGACCAAGGGGGCGGGGTCGTCCTCGCTCGTCTGGCAAACGCCCGAGGGCATCGACGTGAAGCCGCTCTACACGGCCGAAGATCTCGAGCGCATCTCTGCGGATGGCTTCGATGCGAACACGCTGCCGGGCTTTGCGCCCTATACGCGCGGTCCGCAGGCGACGATGTATGTCGGCCGCCCCTGGACGATCCGCCAGTATGCCGGCTTCTCCACGGCGGAAGAATCGAATGCGTTCTACCGGCGCAATCTTGCCGCCGGTCAGAAGGGTCTTTCGGTC
>JAJLKS010000468.1:0-2167 GCA_033838765.1 Alphaproteobacteria bacterium | reverse complement strand
GTTGAGGAAGTCATCTCCGCCTTCCGCGAGCGTTTCGATGTGACTGTGGAAGAAACCGCCGCCGCCCGCGAATCCGTGCAGTTCAAGCTGCCGCGCGCGCTCGCAGGCTGACGGGGGACAGATGGCCGTCTACACGGAAGTGCCCGACGAGGACCTCGAAGCCTTCCTCGCCAGTTACGAGATCGGCAGCCTTCTCTCCTACAAGGGGATCGCCGAGGGGGTCGAGAATTCGAACTATATGCTGCACACGGACAAGGGTGTCTATTTCCTGACGCTCTACGAAAAGCGCGTGGCAGCGGGCGATCTTCCCTTTTTTCTCGGGCTCATGAATCATCTCGCGGGGAACGGCATCAATTGTCCGACGCCGATCCGCAACCGCTCGGGCGAGATGCTTGGCGAACTTGCCGGGCGGCCCGCGGCCATCATCAGCTTCCTCGAAGGGGTGCATGTGCGGCGCCCGCAACCCCGTCATTGCGTCGAGGTCGGCGCGGCGCTTGCGCGGATGCATCTCGCGGGCGAAGGCTTCGCTCTCACGCGGCCGAATGCGCTCAATGTCGATGGCTGGGGGGCGCTGTTCGATTCCTGCCGGTCCGGTATCGATGGCTACATGCCGGGGCTCGCACAGGAACTCGACCGGGAACTTGCGGCCCTGATGCGGGAGTGGCCGCGCGACCTTCCTGCCGGCGTCATTCACGCCGATCTCTTCCCCGACAATGTCTTCTTCATCGGCGACAGGCTGTCCGGCCTCATCGATTTCTATTTCGCCTGCAACGACGCCTTTGCCTATGACCTTGCCATCTGCCTCAATGCCTGGTGCTTCGAGGTTGACGGCTCGTTCAATATCACCAAGGCGCGAGGGCTGCTTCAGGCCTATGCGCAGGTGCGCCCTCTCAGCGCGGCGGAGCTTGCGGCGCTGCCGCTTCTCGCGCGCGGATCGGCCATGCGCTTCCTCCTGACGCGGCTTTATGACTGGATCAATCATCCGCCGGGCGCCTTTGTGCGGCCGAAGAATCCGAAGGAATATCTCACGCGCTTGCGCTTTCACCGCGGCGTAAACTCGCCCGCGGGTTACGGGCTCGACACATGAGCGATGCCGTCGATCTCTATACGGATGGTGCCTGTTCGGGCAATCCGGGCCCCGGCGGCTGGGGCGTGCTCATGCTCTACAAGGACAATGAACGCGAGCTGTGCGGCGGCGAGGCGGCCACCACCAACAATCGCATGGAGCTGATGGCTGCGATTCAAGGTCTTGAGGCGCTGAAGCGCGGCGTAAAGGTGCGCATTCACACGGACTCGACCTACGTCAAGGACGGGATCACCAAATGGATTCACGGCTGGAAGAAGAATGGCTGGAAGACGTCCGCGAAGAAGCCGGTCAAGAATGCCGAACTCTGGCAGCGGCTGGAAACGGCGATCGAACGGAATGATGTCTCATGGCATTGGGTGACGGGCCATTCCGATCACCCGGAAAACGACCGCGCGGATGCGCTGGCGCGGCAGGGCATGGCGCCTTATCTCTCCGGTAAATGAAAAGGCCCCGCTAGCGGGGCCCTTTCGCTGAATATTGCGGCGCAGATCAGAGCTGGCTCAACAGATTTTCGGCACCGGAGATTTTAGCCTCGCCGGGGTTCGCCTCCTTGTTGAGGCTCTTCACCACGCCATCCTCGACGATCATGGAGTAGCGCAGCGAGCGGCGGCCCATGCCGAAGCCAGAGCCGTCGAAATCGAGGCCGAGCGCCTTCGTGAAGTCGCCATTGCCGTCCCCAAGCATTGTCACCTTGCCATCAGCGCCCTGCTGCTTGCCCCAGGCACCCATGACGAAAGCATCGTTCACGGAGAGGCAGACGATTTCGTCCACGCCCTTGGCCTTGAACTCATCCGCGCTCTTGATGAAGCCCGGCAGGTGCTGGTTCGAACAGGTCGGCGTGAAGGCGCCAGGCAGCGCAAACACTGCGACCTTGCGGCCCTTGAAGAACTCGCCCGTCTTCACGGGCGCGGGCCCCTTGTCCGTCAACTGCATCAGGGTAGCTTCGGGAATCCTGTCACCGACATTGATGGCCATTTGCGCCTCCTCTTGTGTTGCGTCCGCGCACCGTGAGGATGCGCGATGTTGGCGGCATTAAAGCCCCATTCGGCCGCCCGTGCCAGCCCGGCCTGCGGCCGTTCC
>JAJLKS010000467.1:0-9817 GCA_033838765.1 Alphaproteobacteria bacterium | reverse complement strand
GTGGGCGGCTGCGACGACCTCTATGAGCTGGACGCGGCAGGCAAGCTCGACGCCCTGCTTGCTGCCTGAACGAAGATGACCGGTTCTGCGAAGAAGTTTACCGCTGCCTGCGTGCAGATGCGCAGTTCATGCAACGTTGCGGAGAATATCGCCGCGGCATCGGTGCTGATTTCCGAGGCGGCTTCGAAAGGCGCGGAGTTCGTCGCGACGCCGGAGATGACCTCGCTTCTCGTGTCGAAACCCGCGGAGCTTTTCGAGAAGGTCCGCGCGGAAAAGGACGATGAGGCGCTTGCCGCATTCCGCGCGCTTGCGGCAGAGAAGAATATCTGGCTGCTGATCGGTTCGCTGCCTATCAGGCTTTCCGCGGAGAAGGTGTCAAACCGCGCTTTCCTGATCTCGCCGGAGGGCGAGGTGACGGCGCGCTACGACAAGATTCACATGTTCGATGTCGATCTTGCAGGCGGAGAGAGTTACCGCGAGAGCAGAAATTATGAACCGGGCCGCGAGGCTGCCATCGCCCGGCTGCCCTGGGGGCGCCTCGGCCTCACCATCTGCTACGATATCCGCTTCCCGCATCTCTACCGGACGCTTGCGCAGGCTGGCGCGGATTTCCTCACTGTGCCTGCAGCCTTCACGAAACAGACAGGCGAAGCGCATTGGCATACGCTCCTGAAAGCGCGCGCCATCGAGACCGGATGTTTCGTGATCGCGCCCGCGCAGGGCGGCAAACACGAATGCGGCCGCGAGACCTATGGCAACAGCCTCATCGTTGCGCCCTGGGGCGACGTGATTGCGGAAGCCGGCCATGACAAGCCCGGCGTGATCCTTGCCGGGATCGACACGGCGCGCATCGCTGAGGCGCGAGGCCGTGTGCCTTCGCTCGGTCACGATCGGGGTTTCGGTTTGCCGGACAGAACGAGCACGAGACAGGCATCATGATCCGCTATGCCCTGATCTGCGACCGCGACCATGAATTCGACGGCTGGTTCGCTTCGTCCGATGGCTTCGATGCGCAAGTGGCGGCAGGCGAAGTGCTCTGCCCGCATTGCGGGAGCCCCGATGTGACAAAGGCATTGATGGCGCCGAACATCGCCAAAGGCAGGGCAAGCGCCGCCGATACGCCGCCGCAAGCCGCACTAGCGGAAAAGATGAGCATGATGATGCTCGCGCTGAAAAAGCATGTCGAAGAAAATTGCGACTATGTCGGCGACGCCTTTGCCGAGGAAGCGCGCCGCATCCATTACGGCGAGGCGGAGCATCGCGACATCTATGGCGAGGCAACGCTCGACGAGGCGCGGGAACTGATCGAGGAGGGCGTCGAGGTCGCGCCGCTCCCGGTCGTGCCACCGCGAAGCGCCAACTAGCGCGGCCGTCCGGCAAGCGCCATGTAGTTGACGTCGGTATCGGACGACAGTGACCAGTTACCGGTCAGCGGATTGTAGCTCACGCCGCGCAGTTCCTTCAGCGACAGTCCGGCATCCGCGATACCCTTCGTCATTTCATCCGTCGTGATGAATTTCTTCCAGTCATGCGTGCCGCGCGGCAGCCAGCCGAGAACGTATTCGGCGCCGATAATGGCAAACGCATGGGCCTTGAGCGTCCTGTTCAGCGTGGCGATGAACATGAGGCCGCCGGGCTTGAGCATCGAGGCGCAGTCCTTGAGGAAGCGCATCGGGTCCGCCACATGCTCGATCACTTCCCTGTGGAGGATGACGTCGAAGGTCTCGCCTGCCGCGGCGAGGTCTTCGGCAGTCGTGCAACGGTAGTCGATCTCGAGGCCCTGCTCGGCGGCGTGGACCGAGGCGGTTGCGATATTCTTTTCGGAGGCGTCGGCGCTCACCATGGTGGCGCCAAGCCTTGCCATCGGTTCCGACAGAAGCCCGCCACCGCAACCTATGTCCAGGACTCGCAGCCCCTCGAAGGGGCGGGGGGTCTTCGAATCGAGGCCGAAATGACGGCAGGTCTCGGCCCGGATATAGGCAAGACGGGCCGGGTTGAACTTGTGCAGCGGCCGGAACTTGCCGTTCGGGTCCCACCATTCGGCGGCCATGGCCGAAAACCGGGCGATCTCGTCCGGGTCGATGCTCGTTCGGGCTTTGCTTTCGGTCTTCATCTCTGTCATGCCGGCCATAATGCGAGGATTTCCCTGCGTTCTGGAGGGTTTTGGGGCTATTTCCGCCGGTTGCGGCCCTGCCTCCGGGCCTGTATGTATGGCCGCGCCCGGCGGCGCGGGTCCATCCGTCATCCGGTCATGATATAGGGCGCCATATAAAACGTCAGGCCCGGTCCGGTCCAGCGTGCCGGTTCGCTTGGCCTTGTGCCCGGCAACGGGAAGAGTGGGATTGAGCGATGGCCAGGCTGGTCATGAAATTCGGCGGTACCTCGGTGGCGGATGTGGAACGCATCCGCAACGTGGCGCAGCATGTGAAGCGCGAGGCAGATGCGGGCCATGAGGTCGCGGTCGTGGTATCGGCCATGGCCGGCACGACGAACCAGCTCGTCGCCTGGGCGCGCGAGGCGGCGCCGCTTCACGATGCGCGCGAATACGACACGATCGTTGCGAGCGGCGAGCAGATCACGATCGCGCTGCTCGCGATCGAACTGCAGCGTATCGGCATCCCGGCGCGCTCCTGGCTCGGATGGCAGGTGCCGATCCGCACAGACGGCGCGCATGGCGCCGCCCGCATCCAGGAAATCGACGGCAGTGAGATCATCCGCCGGATGGGCGAAGGCCAGGTCGCCGTCATCGCCGGTTTCCAGGGCATCGGCCCCGACAACAGAATCACGACGCTTGGCCGCGGCGGCTCGGACACGAGCGCGGTCGCGGTTGCGGCCGGCCTCAAGGCCGATCTCTGCGACATCTACACCGATGTCGACGGCGTCTACACCACGGATCCGCGCATCGTCTCCAAGGCCCGCAAGCTTGACAAGATCAGCTACGAGGAGATGCTTGAGATGGCTTCTCTGGGCGCCAAGGTGCTCCAGACGCGATCCGTCGAACTTGCCATGGTGCATCGTGTGCGGCTCCAGGTCCGCTCCAGCTTCGATGCGCCCGATGCGCCGCATATGGCCTATGGTGCGGGCGGAAACGGCCCGGGTACTCTTGTTTGCGACGAGGATGAAATCGTGGAACAGCAGGTCGTGAGCGGCATCGCCTATTCGAAGGACGAAGCCAAGGTGACGCTTGTCAGGGTGGAGGACAAGCCGGGCGTGGCCGCGCGCATCTTCGGCCCGCTTGCCGACAACTCCATCAATGTCGACATGATCATCCAGAACGTGTCCGACGACGGCAAGAGCACGGACATGACCTTCACCGTGCCGCAGGCCGAGCTTGCCCGCGCCGAAGACGTGATCCGAAAGGCGCAGGCGGAAATCGGCTGCAAGGAAATCAAGACGGATATCAATGTGGTGAAGGTGTCCGTCATCGGCATCGGCATGCGCAGCCATGCAGGCGTTGCGCAGACCATGTTCAAGACGCTGGCCGAGAAGGGCATCAACATCCTTGCGATCACCACATCGGAGATCAAGGTGAGTGTGCTGATCTCGTCGGAATATACCGAGCTTGCCGTGCGCGCCCTGCACACGGCCTATGGCCTCGACGCCGAATAACGGGGGCAATGTGACGCGCGCCTTTTCGACATTCCGCAGCAAACGGGATCGAAGCTGATGGCGGGCTCCGTCGGTGGTCCGCGCATTCTGCTCCGTCGTCTGCGCGAGGTCATGGCGGAGCCGGAGAGCGCACAGAAGCGGCTAGACAAGATCGTCGTGCTGATCGCCGCCACTATGGTGGCGGAGGTGTGCTCCGTCTATCTGATGAACGGTGCGCGGGAGCTTGAGCTCTCGGCGACGGAAGGTCTGAAGCCTTCCGCCGTGCATACCACGCGCCTCAAAGTCGGCGAAGGTCTTGTCGGCGACATCGCGGCCCATGCGCGTCCGCTCAATCTTGCCGATGCGCAGTCGCATCCGGGCTTTGCCTACAGGCCGGAAACGGGCGAAGAAATCTACAAGTCGCTGATGGGCGTGCCGATCCTGCGCAGCGGCAAGGTCGTCGGTGTCCTCGTTGTGCAGAACCGGACCAAGCGGCACTATACGGAAGAAGAGGTCGAGGCGCTCCAGACGGTCGCGATGGTGCTTGCCGAGGTCGTCGCCGCGGCGGATCTGATCAGCGCCGAGCCGGACGACGCCGTTTTCCGTCAGCAGCGGTCGCATCATATCTCCGGCACATCCTTTGCCGAAGGCATCGCGCTCGGCCATGCCGTGCTGCACGAGCCGCGCGTCCATGTCACGAAGCTCATCGCGGAAGACACCGAGCTCGAGTTGAAGCGGCTCGAACAGGCCGTCTATGCGCTGCGCGGGTCGATCGACGACATGCTCGAAACGGAAGATCTGAGCCATGCCGGCGAGCACCGCGAAGTGCTGCAGGCCTATCGCATGTTCGCAAACGACCGGGGCTGGCTGCAGCGGATGCTCGAAGCGGTGAACACGGGTCTGACCGCCGAGGCCGCCGTCGAGCGCGTGCAGAACGACACGCGCGCACGTCTGCAGCGCGCGGCCGATCCCTATATCCGCGACCGGCTCCACGACTTCGACGATCTGGCGAACCGGCTCCTGCGCCAGCTCACCGGCGTCACGCTCGCATCCCTTTCGGCGAACCTGCCGAACGATGCCATCATCATCGCGCGCAATATGGGGCCTGCGGAGCTTCTCGACTACGACAAGGAGCGCCTGCGCGGTCTGGTGCTCGAGGAAGGTGCGCCGAATGCGCACGTGTCGATCGTGGCGCGTGCCTTCGGCATCGCGACGGTTGGCCGCGCCGACGACATTCTCCAGCATGTCGAACCGGGCGATGCGATCATCGTCGATGGCGACACGGGCGAGGTCTATCTGCGCCCCTCGCAAGAGGTTATCGCCTCCTATTCGGAGAAGGCACGTTTCCGCGCCCGCAAGCAGGAGCAGTACAAGGCGATCCGCGGCGAGCCCGCCATCACGCTCGATGGCGAGAAAGTGGACCTTTATGTGAATGCGGGCCTGCAGGTCGATCTTCCGCATCTCGATGAGGCCGGCGCGGAAGGTATCGGTCTGTTCCGGACCGAGCTTCAGTTCATGATCGCTTCCACGCTGCCTTCGCTGCGCGACCAGATAGAGCTTTATCGCGCCGTGCTTGATGAAGCCGGCGACAAGCCGGCCGTATTCCGTACGCTCGATATCGGTGGCGACAAGATGCTGCCCTATATGAACCTTGCCGCGCTCAAGGAAGAAAACCCCGCGCTTGGATGGCGCGCAATCCGTATCAGCCTCGACCGTCCCGCGCTGCTGCGGCATCAGATCCGCGCGCTGCTGACGGCGGCCGCCGGACGCTCGCTCCGGGTCATGTTTCCGATGGTTGCCGAGATCGCCGAGTTCCGGCGGGCAAGGGCGCTGGTCGACAAGGAAATCGCCCGGCTCGAGAAATTCGGCAAGGAAAAGCCTGCCGAGCTTCAGATCGGAACCATGCTCGAGGTGCCGTCGCTCGTCTGGCAGCTCGATGCGCTGCTGCCGGAGGTCGATTTCGTGTCGATCGGTTCGAACGACCTCCTGCAGTTCCTCTTCGCGAGCGATCGCGGAAATCCCCGCGTCGCCACGCGCTATGATTTCCTCAGCCCGGCCGTCCTCAGTTTCCTGCGGCACATCGTGAAGACCTGCCAGGCCCATGGCACGCCGCTCACGCTTTGCGGTGAAATGTCCGGCAAGCCGCTCGAGGCCATGGCGCTGGTCGGGCTGGGCCTCCGGCGGATTTCCATGTCGCCTGCGGCCATCGGCCCGGTGAAGATGATGGTCCGTTCGCTCGATGCGGCGAAGCTCGCGGATTTCATGGAAGGGCTCTATGCGCTGCCCGACCGCAGTGTGCGGGAGCGTCTTGCCGCCTATGCCGAGGAAAACGGTATCGCCATCTAGGATGAGCTTGCGGGCCGGTTCGGTCCAATTCGCACCCAATTGGCTCCTGAAAGCGGAAAAGGCCACCCGTATCATGGGGTTGGGCCAATCTCCGGTTGCGATTTGTCAATAGATTTGTTCTATTGTTGAGTATCGGTTGCATTTGGGCAGAGACGAAACGGCTGACCTGCGGGGGCATGGCTGTCGCATTTCGAAACGCTCATGGCAATCCAAAGGCCGAGCGCCTTGGTCGGATTGAGATGGCTCAACTCGGGAAGAGCCCTGATAGATGAACAAGATCACCATGCTTCCGACGGGGGATGACGGGTCAGAGCCCCGGCGCCGGTTGCATCTTCGAGACATCACCAACGAAGTTCCTGTCGAGGCCGAGTCGGTCGGCGCGGATCTGCGCGCGGCGCGTTTGCGCCGGGGCGAGGATATTCGCAGCATCGCCCAGTCGCTCCGCATTCGCCGCGATCCGCTCGAAGCGCTTGAGGAAAGCCGCTACGACGCACTCCCGGCCCGGGCCTATGCCATCGGTTTCGTCCGTTCCTATGCGGAATATCTCGGGCTCGATAGCCGCCATGTCGTCGATCGCTACAAGGCCGAACTTGACCGGAACGAGACCGGCGCAGCCGATATCCAGTTTGCCGACGGTCCCCGCGAGGAGCGCCGCCTTCCGCGCGGCACGGCTCTCATCGTGGCCCTGGTGGTCGCATCGGGCGCCTATGGCGGCTGGCTTCTCACCAAATCGACCGATGAAATGATAGCGACCCGCGTCGCCGGGACGGCGCCGCAGGCTGCCCCCGAGGCAAGTGCCGCCATTCCGCCGAGCCTTCGGGCCGGGCGGGGCGACAGCGCATCGGCGGCCACGCCGCCTGCGGGCATGGTGCCTTCGGCACGGGGCACTGCGCCTGCCGATGCGGGCACCGTCATTGCGCCCGAGGCCGTTTATGAGGCGGCGCCTGCCATTGCGCCGCTGGTCGAGGAGGCGAATGAGCCCGCGCCCATTGCGAATATCGTTGAGGCCGAAGAGCAGGTGACGGAACTGCCGCCGCTGCCGGAAGGCACGCCTTATGGCGCGGAAAATGTGGACGGGCGCGTCGTCGTCCGTGCGCGCCGCGACGGTGCGTGGATTCGCGTCGAGGATGGCGAAGGCCGCGTGCTGATCGAGCAGACTTTCAATGCGGGAGACAGCTACCGCGCACCGCGCGTGCCCGGTGTGATCCTGGTGGCGCGCGATGCCAGCGCCTTCGAACTCATGGTCGACGGCACCTCGCTCGGCCTTGCCGGTCCGCCGACACTGGTGCTGACAGGCAAGTCGCTCGATCCGGAAACGCTGCTCGCAGCCGTCCCGCGCCCTGCGCAGCCCGAAGAAGGCGCGGAAGCCCTGGCGGAGCCGCAGGAACCGGCCGGGACCGTCATTCAATAGGCCATTCGCGGCCCTGCCATAATTCTGCTAAGAGAAAGCGCCATCGTGCCGCCCGGGCGGCCGGGATGGCCGGTCATTGCAGATGAGAGGCGCGGCGGCATCGAGCCGCCTGAACGGAAATGAGCATCAGACCCTGGCGCGACATTGCTCGCAGGAAAAGCCGGCAGATCCGAGTGGGATCGGTGCTGGTCGGTGGCGATGCGCCGATTTCCGTCCAGACCATGACGAATACGCTCACCTCGGACGCGAAGGCGACGATCGAACAGATCCGGCGTATCGAGGAAGCGGGCTGCGATATCGTCCGGGTCTCCTGTCCGGACGAGGAATCGACCGCCGCGCTCGGCGAAATCGTGCGCGCGACGAAGCTTCCGGTCGTGGCCGACATCCATTTTCACTACAAGCGCGCCATCGAGGCGGCAAAGGCCGGGGCGGCATGTCTGCGCATCAACCCCGGCAATATCGGGTCCGAAGCGCGGGTGCGCGAGGTCGTGCAGGCGGCGAAGGATCATGGCTGTTCCATGCGCATAGGCGTCAATGCCGGTTCGCTCGAGCGCGATCTGCTCGAGAAATACGGCGAGCCCTGCCCGGAGGCGATGGTTGAAAGTGCGCTCGATCATGCGCGCATCCTTCAGGATCACGATTTCCACGAATTCAAGATCAGCGTGAAGGCGTCCGATCCGTTCCTGACGGTTGCCGCCTATCAGCAGCTTGCGGAAGCGATCGACTGCCCGCTCCATATCGGCGTCACGGAAGCCGGCGGCCTGATGACAGGCACGATCAAGTCCTCCATCGGCCTCGGCATGCTTCTCTGGGGCGGCATCGGCGACACGATCCGGGTTTCGCTCTCGGCCGATCCCGTCGAAGAGGTGAAGGTCGGTTTCGACATCCTGAAATCGCTCAATCTGCGTCATCGCGGCGTTACCATCATTTCCTGCCCGTCCTGTGCGCGGCAGGGCTTCGATGTGATCGGCACGGTGAAGGTGCTGGAGGAGCGTCTTGCGCATATCGCCACGCCGATGACGCTCTCGGTAATTGGCTGCGTGGTGAACGGGCCGGGCGAGGCGGAGCAGACCGATATCGGTTTCACCGGCGGCGGTGCGGGCTCGGGCATGGTCTATCTTGCCGGGCTCAGCGATCACAAGATCAGGAACGAGGAGATCGTCGATCACCTCGTCGATCTGGTCGAGGCGAAGGCGAAGGAAATCGATGCGGCGCGTGCGGCGGATGAAGCCGCTGCCGAGCCGCGCGCGCTTGCGGGCGATTAGCGAGGCGGCGTTTTTCCGTTCCTCCTCACCTGTCGTTCGTTCAAGGCCATCCCATGATTCCGCAAGAAAAACTGCATAGTGTTCTCGCCCGCTTCGAGGCGGTGCAATCGGAAATGAACTCCGATGTACCGCGCGAGCGTTTCGTGCAGTTGTCGAAGGAATATGCCGAACTATCGCCGGTCGCCGAGGCGATCGGAAAGCTGATCGCCGCGCAGCGCGAGCGCGAGGAGGCGGAGCAGCTCCTGCGCGTCAAGGATATGGCGGAGATGGCGCGCGAGGAGATCGACCGGCTGAATGAGGATCTGCCGCGGCTCGAGCGCGAATTGCAGCTTATGCTGCTGCCGAAGGACGCGGCGGACGAGCGCAACGTCATTCTTGAAGTGCGGGCCGGTACGGGCGGCGACGAAGCGGCGCTCTTCGCGGGCGATCTCTTCCGCATGTATGAAAGATATGCCGCATCGCAGGGCTGGAAGGTCGAGCTGATTTCGGCATCGGAAGGCGAAGTCGGCGGCTACAAGGAAATCATCGCGAGTATTTCCGGCACGGGCGTCTATGCCAGGCTCAAGTTCGAGTCCGGCGTGCATCGTGTGCAGCGCGTACCGGTGACAGAAGGCGGCGGACGCATCCATACCTCTGCGGCAACGGTCGCCGTTCTGCCGGAGGCCGAGGAAGTCGATGTCGAGATCGAGGACAAGGATCTCAGGATCGATGTATTCCGGGCGAGCGGCGCAGGCGGCCAGCATGTGAGCAAGACCGAAAGCGCGGTCCGCATCACGCATCTGCCGACGGGAATCGTCGTCGCGCAGCAGGATGAAAAGTCGCAGCACAAGAACAAGGCGCGTGCGCTGCAGATTCTCCGCGCGCGCATCTTCGATGCCGAGCGCGAACGTCTCGACCGGGAACGTGCGGCAAACAGAAAGGGTCAGGTCGGCTCCGGCGACCGCTCCGAGCGCATACGCACCTATAATTTTCCGCAAGGCCGCGTCACGGATCACCGTATCAACCTGACGCTGCACAAGCTCGATCAGGTGCTTGAGGGCGACGCCCTTGGCGAGATGATCGACGCGCTGATTGCCGAAGATCAGGCGGCGCGCCTTGCGGCCATGGAAAGCGAATCGTGACCCTGACGACCCGCGATCACGCGATGCGCATGTTGGGAGTGAGGCTTCGCGCGGCTGGCCTGTCCACGCCCGAGCTTGATGCCAGG
>JAJLKS010000466.1:0-7537 GCA_033838765.1 Alphaproteobacteria bacterium | reverse complement strand
TGCAGCCGGTGGTCAACCTGCCGCAGCGAAAGATCATGTATTACGAGGGGCTCTCGCGGCTGCGCACCGAGACCGGCGAGATCATCCTGCCGCGCGACTATATGCGCGTCGCAGAACCCGCCGGCATGATGCCGACGGTCGACAACATACTTCTCTTCCGCTGCATCCAGGTCGTGCGCAAGCTCGCGCAGCGCAAGAGCAAGGCGGGCGTGTTCTGCAACATCTCGGCCTTCTCGCTGCTGGATGAGGATTTCTTCCCGCAATTCGTCGAGTACATGCAGCACAATACCGATCTCGCGCAGCACCTCATTTTCGAGTTCAGCCAGGCGACGGTGAACGGCGCCGGGCCCGTGGAACAGGCATCGCTCGATGCGCTGGCAGCCCTCGGCTTCCGCTTCTCGATGGATCAGGTGACAGACCTCCGGCTCAACCCGGCGGCGCTCCATGACCGCAATTTCCGCTTCATCAAGGTGTCTGCGGAGACGATGCTCGAAGGCACGCATTCGGCGGGCGACATTCACGCCGCCGACCTGAAGGAGCTGCTCAAGCGCAACGGCATTCAGCTCATCGTCGACAAGATCGAGCAGGAGCGCGAAGTGGTGGACGTGCTCGACTTCAATGTCGATCTCGGCCAAGGGTTCCTCTTCGGCGAGCCGCGCCCGGTGCGCGACAGCGTGCTGAAGGAAGCGCCCGCAAAGACGCCGGAAATGCCGCTCGCGGCGGATTAAAAAGATCAATATTTTCAATTAATTCGTGAGTATTGCGGTTCGCAATTCAAAGCTATAGGCTCTCACTCTGAATGGAGCCGCCAATGACCAGTTCCCAAATTGCCTATTCGACCAAGGAAGAGGTCGAAAAGTTCAAGAAGGACGCGAAGAAGTTCGCGGACAAAGCGACTGCGAATCCGACAGCCGCGCTGGCCACTCTGGTGGAACTTGGCATCTACACCAAGTCGGGTCGGCTGACCTCCGCATACGGAGGCGCCGCCAAGAAAAGGAAAAAGTAGCCTTTGCACAGGCTCTCCTCTTCCTTTGTTCTTGGCTACCACGGCTGCGACCGAGACGTCGCCGAAAAGCTTCTCGCCGGAAGCGAGTTCAATCAAAGTCAAAATGTGTACGACTGGCTCGGCCCTGGAATTTATTTCTGGGAGGCCAACCCTCAGCGCGGTCTGGAATACGCAGCGCTGTTGAAGAGGCTTGGACGAGGCAAAGTCCGAAAGCCGGCCGTTGTAGGCGCCGTCATTGAATTGGGGCTTTGCCTCGACCTCACAACTTCAACCAGCAACGAACCGCTTGTTGAAGCGCATAAGAAGCTCTCCAGTATCCATGAAGAGGCTGGCCTTGCGCTGCCCGAGAATAGTGTCGACATGATGCGCCGCGATCTGGACTGCGCCGTTATACGAATTCTGCACAAGATTCGGGAAGACTCCGGTGAGCAGCAGATCGACACGATAAAGGGCGCCTTCATTGAAGGTGATCCGATCTACCCCAACTCCGGATTTCGAACAGAAACGCATATCCAGATATGTGTTCGGACACCTCAAAGCATAAAGGGTGTCTTTCGTGTCCGGTCCTAGGCGGCGCCGGGCCGGTTGACAGGGGTGGTCCCCCGGCTATCTTGCCCCGGCCTATCACGCCCCCGCAGGAGAGCCGCCCCATGAGCTTCGCCGACCTCAAGCCCGTCATCGAACGCGCCTTCGAGAACCGCAACGAAATCAACGCCCAGACCAAGGGCGAGGTGCGCGACGCCGTGAACGAGGCGCTTCATGCGCTCGACAGCGGCAAGGCGCGGGTGGCCGAGAAGTTTCAGGGAGAGTGGCAGGTACATCAGTGGCTGAAAATGGCCGTGCTGCTGTCCTTCCGGCTGAACGACATGGCGCTGATTGCGGGCGGGCCCGGCGAGAACACCAACTGGTGGGACAAGGTGCCGTCCAAGTTCGAGGGCTGGGGCGAGGCGGAATTCCGCAAGGGCGCCTTCCGCGCGGTGCCGGGGGCCGTCGTCCGCCGCTCGGCCTATATCGCGCCGAACGTCGTGCTGATGCCCTCCTTCGTCAATCTCGGCGCCTATGTGGATGAGGGCACCATGGTGGACACCTGGGTGACGGTCGGCTCCTGCGCGCAGATCGGCAAGAATTGTCACCTTTCGGGCGGCGTGGGCATTGGCGGCGTGCTGGAGCCCCTGCAGGCGAACCCCGTCATCATCGAGGACAACTGCTTCATCGGCGCGCGCTCGGAAGTGGTGGAAGGCGTTATCGTGGGCGAAGGCGCCGTGCTTTCCATGGGCGTCTTCATTTCGGCCTCGACCAAGATCATCGACCGGCAGACGGGCGAGGTGCATATCGGCAAGGTTCCGCCCTATTCCGTCGTCGTGCCGGGCTCGCTGCCGGGCAAGCCGAACCCGGACGGGTCGCCCGCGCCCTCGCTTTATTGCGCTGTGATCGTGAAGACGGTCGATGCGCAGACCCGCGCCAAGACGGCCATCAACGAGCTGCTTCGCGACTGAGGCCTGTTCACGCCGCAGTCATTTGACGGCTTCCGGGGCGCGGGGTACCAAGGTGCCCATGAACGCGCCTCAGACCCCTTCCCGCCCCTATGATCCGCTTGCCATTGCAGTGGAGCTGATCCGCTGCCCGAGTGTCACGCCCGCGGAAGCAGGGAGCCTTGGCGTTCTCGAAAAATATCTCGCCCCCCTCGGCTTCCGCTGCGAGCGGATGCGCTTTTCGGCGGAGGGGACGCCGGATGTCGACAATCTCTATGCGCGGATCGGCACCGAGGCACCGCATTTCTGCTTTGCGGGCCACACGGATGTCGTGCCGGTGGGAGAGGCCTGGACGGTCGATCCCTTTGCCGCCGAAATAAAGGACGGGCGTCTTTACGGGCGCGGTGCGGCGGACATGAAAAGCGCGGTCGCGGCCTTTGCCGCGGCGGCGGAGCGCATTGTCCGAGAAGAGTTCAAGGGCTCGATCAGCCTCCTCATCACAGGCGACGAGGAAGGCCCGAGCATCAACGGCACGGTCAAGATGCTGCAGGCGCTGGCCGAACGGGGCGAGACGATCGACCATTGCCTTGTCGGCGAGCCGACCAGCGTGGAGCGTCTCGGCGACATGGCGAAGATCGGGCGGCGCGGCAGCATCAATGGCTGGCTGACGGTGAATGGCACTCAGGGGCACGTCGCCTATCCGCATCTTGCCGACAATCCTGTGCCCCGGCTTCTCGAAATGCTCCGGCGGCTCGACGCCCATGTTCTCGATGAGGGGACGGATCACTTCCAGCCTTCCAATCTCGAGATCACATCCGTCGATGTGGGCAACACCGCGACGAATGTCATTCCGGGAAGCGCGCGGGCGGTTTTCAACATCCGATTCAACGATCTTCACACCGGCGCGTCGCTCGACCAATGGATGCGCTCGACCTGCGACGCGGTGACGGCGGAAATGGGCGGCAGCTATACGCTGAAGACGGTGACAAGCGGCGAGGCTTTTCTGACCGCGCCCGGCGATTTCTCGGCGCTTATCGCACGCTCGATCGAGAAGGTGACGGGGCTGCGGCCCGAACTTTCGACGACGGGCGGCACATCGGATGCGCGTTTCATCCGCGCCTATGCGCCGGTGGTGGAATTCGGGCTGCCCAACGCGACCATGCACAAGGCGGACGAGAATGCGGATGTGAACGAGATTTCGCGGCTCGCAGACGTTTATGAGGAAATATTGCGCGGCTATTTCGGTGGAGCCGTTTCGTGAGCGGGAACGAACTCATTCGCGCGATGACGGGCGCCTTCTACCTCCTGATGGGCGATGAACGGGCGCGTGGCTGTTTCGACCTTTCGCAGGCAGGCGCCATGCGGAGCTTCACGGGACTTCTGCTATCGCTCCCCGTTCTTTTCTTCTCGTCGACGGCGGCGTGGCGGCTTGCCATGGGCACCGAGAACTTTCCGGTGGAGATTCCCTTCGGGCCATTCATCACCGCGGAAATGCTCGGCACCATCGTCTATTGGGCGGCTTTTCTCTATGCCATGTCCCGCATTTCGCGCGCATTGGGACTGTCGGGTGCCTATCTCCCCTATCTCGTGACATTCAACTGGGGGATGCTCTTCACCAATCTCATATTCGCGCTGCCGCTTATTCCGTTTTCGCTTGGCCTTTATGGCGAGGGCCCGGCGCTCTTCTTCATGCTGCCCGCGCTTGTCATACTCTTTCTCTATCACTGGCGGATTGCGCGCGACGTGCTTGGCGCGGAACAGGGGCGCGCCATCGCCATCGTGCTTTTTGCGGCACTGCTCAGCTTTTCCATCGACCAGATTTGCGGCTTCCTGCTGATCCCTGCCGGAGCGCTTGCGGGATGAGCGACGAACGGCCGATCGGCGTATTCGACAGCGGCATAGGCGGTATCACGGTGCTGAAGGCGCTGCGCGCGGCGCTGCCGCATGAAGACCTCGTCTATCTCGGCGACACGGCGCGGCTGCCCTATGGGACGAAGAGCGCCGAAACCGTGACGGCCTATGCGACGCAGGCGACGAAGCATCTGCTCGGCCATGATGTGAAGATGGTGGTGATCGCCTGCAATACGGCATCGGCCGTTGCGCTCGAACCGCTGAAGCGCGCATTGGCGCCGATCCCCGTGATCGGCGTGATCGAGCCGGGCGCAAAGGCGGGCACGAAGGCGACGAAGACGGGCCGCATCGGCGTCATCGCCACGGAGGCGACGGTGAAGGGCGGAGCCTATGTCCGCGCGATCCATGCGGCGATGCCCGAGGCGGAAGTGACGCAGGCGCCTTGCGGGCTTTTCGTGACGCTCGCGGAAGAAGGCTGGGTGAAGGGCGATGTGGCGGAAGCGGCGGCGAAGCGCTATCTCGCGCCGCTTTTCAAAGGACGGAACGCACCCGACACGCTGGTGCTCGGCTGCACGCATTTCCCGGTGCTCGCGCGCACCATTGCGAAGGTCGTGGGCAGGCAAGTGAAACTTGTCGACTCGGCGGCGACGACGGCGAAGGCCGTGACGGGAGCGCTTGCCGAGAAGGGCCTTGCCGCGAAGCGGAAGGGCAAGGGCCGGACGCGCTTTCTTGCGACCGACAGCACGGAGCGCTTTGCGCGCGTGGGCGGGATATTCTTCGGCGAGGAGATCGCTACGAAGGATGTCGAGCTTGTGGACATCATGCCGGGGTGAGGGCGGCCCCTCACCCAACCCTCTCCCCGGAGGGGAGAGGGCTTGAGAATTCACTCGTAGTCGACCTGCAGCAGATAGAGACCGTCGGGCGGAGCGACGGGGCCGCAGGCTGCGCGATCTTTCGCGGCGAGCGCCTTTTCGACGTGGCGCGTCGTCCATTTGCCTTCGCCTACCTGTTTCAGCGTGCCCACGAAGGAGCGGACCTGATTGTGGAGGAAGCTCCGCGCCCGGCAGGTGATCTCGATTTCATCGGCGTAGCGGGCGACGGAAATTTCATCGACCGTCTTGACCGGCGACTTCGCCTGGCACTGGACGGAGCGGAAGGTCGTGAAATCGTGGCGGCCGACCAGCGCCTGTGCGGCGGCGTGCATCGCATCCGCATCGAGCGGACGGTTGACGAGCCAGGCCTGACCACGGTCGAGTGTCAGGGGCGCGCGGCGGTTGACGATCCGGTACATGTAGTGGCGGCGGATGGCGGAGAAACGCGCCTCGAACGTGTCCGGCACTTCTTCGGCCTCGACAATGGCAACGGGATGCGGGCGCATATGCGCGTTCACCGCATCGCGCAGCGTATCGCAGGCAACCTGCCGTTCAAGATCGACATGGGCGACCTGACCGAGCGCGTGAACGCCGGCATCGGTGCGACCGGCGCCATTCACCTTCACATCCTGTCCGCAGAAGCCCTTGATGCCCGCCTCCAGCACATGCTGCACGGAAAGCCCGTTTGCCTGCGCCTGCCAGCCGACAAAGGGCGCGCCGTCATATTCGATGGTGAGCTTGTAGCGCGGCATCAGCCGAGAACCTCGCCGGGCTCGAGCGGGAAACCGCGAAGAAAATCGCGCGCGAACATGGGTGCCTTGCCTGCACGCTGCAGCTCGGAAATTTCGAGCGCGCCATTCCCGCAGGCAATCACGATCGTATCGAGGGCAGAGAGGATTTCACCGGGCTTGCCGGATTTTGCAATGGGCCGCGCGCGCAGGAGCTTGATGCGCGTGACCTCGCGGCCGCGCGCGATCTCGAAATAGGCACCGGGAAATGGCGTGAGGCCGCGAATGCGGCAGTCGAGTTCCCTTGCCGGGCGCGACCAATCGATGCGGGCTTCGGCCTTCTCGATCTTCCTTGCATAGGTGACGCCCTCTCCGGCCTGAGGCCGCGCCTCGAGCGCACCGCGGGAAAGGGCGGCGAGAGCGCGCACCATGAGCGAGGCGCCGATATGAGAGAGACGGTCATGAAGACTACCGGCCGTTTCGTCCTCTGCGATGGCGACACGTTCGGCGAGCAGCACCGGGCCGGTGTCGAGGCCTTCTTCCATCTGCATCACCATGACGCCGGTTTCGGCGTCGCCCGCCATGAGGGCGCGCTGGATAGGCGCGGCGCCGCGCCAGCGCGGCAGGAGCGAGGCATGGAGATTGAGGCAGCCGAGACGCGGCGCCTCAAGCACGGGCTTCGGCAGGAGAAGACCATAGGCGACGACGACCGCGACATCGAGATCGAGCGCGGCGAAGGCCTGCTGCTCGGCTTCGCCCTTGAGCGAAACGGGAGTATGGACAGGGATGCCATGCTCTTGCGCAAAGCGGTGCACGGGCGAGGGCTGCTCGGCCATGCCGCGGCCGGCCTTGCGCGGGGGCTGCGAATAGACGGCGACGACCTCATGGCCGGCGGCGAGAATTTCCGCGAGAACGGGAACGGAGAAATCCGGCGTTCCCATGAATGCGAGCCTCAAGCTCAAGCCGGTTCCTTCTGGAGCTTCTTCTGCTTCATGAGCTTCTTCAGCATCATGGAGCGCTTCACACGCGAGAGATGGTCGATGAAGAGCACACCCTTCAGATGGTCCATCTCGTGCTGGAGGCAGGTGGCGAGCAGCTCGTCGCATTCCTCCTCGCGGATCTCGCCCTGATAATCGAGATAGCGCACGCGGCAGCGGGCCGGGCGCTCGACTTCCTCATAGAGATCGGGAACGGAGAGGCAGCCTTCCTCGTAGACGGAGGTGTCGTCCGAGGTCCAGATGATTTCCGGGTTCACGAAATAGCGCGGCTGGGGCTTCTCCCCATCGCGGACGAGGTCCATGACGATGACCTGCTTCGGCACGCCGATCTGGATCGCGGCAAGGCCGATGCCCGGCGCGTCGTACATCGTCTCCAGCATGTCGTCCATCAGGGCGCGCAGCTCGTCGTCCACCCGGTCGACAGGTTTGGAGACCTCCTTCAGCCGGGGGTCGGGCGCGGTGATGATTTCGCGTATGGCCATGGGCCTCAAATAAGCCCGGGGCGGAAGCCGGTCAAGCCAGCCCGCCCCGGAGACCCGGATTTCCCCGGTTTTTCGCCAGAATCAGGCCGGCGTCATTCGCACATGGCGACGCAGACCTGGCTTTCATT
>JAJLKS010000465.1:0-2599 GCA_033838765.1 Alphaproteobacteria bacterium | reverse complement strand
GAGGATCGTCTCGGCCGCATCGCCGCCTGCGCCACCGGCCATGCCATCCTGCACGCCGCCACCCGCTGGCGCCGCAGGCTGCACCGTTTCCTTCACAGGCTCCGGAATTTCCTCCGGCGGCGGCAGCGGCTTCGCATCCTTGCGCACCGCTGTTTCCGGCTTCGGCTCCGGCGGCTTCACCGGTTCGGGTTCCGGCTGCGGTTCGGGCTCGACCACCGGTTCCTCCGGCGCGGCATAACGGTCATTCGCGGAACCGGCCGCAAGCTGGAACGTGACGGATTCACCGCCGCCGGGACCCGGACCGCCGAAAATTCCGCCAAATGTCAGGAAGAAGGACAGGAACAGCAGCCCATGCAACAGCACGGAAGCAATGATGAACTTGCGTATATTGAACTCGCGCGGCGCGGTCTCGCCGCCGCTATGGGTTGCACTCATGCTCATGAGCCGCGCTCCGTCAGAAGCGTAACCTGCTCCACACCTGCCTCGCGCAAACCCTCCATGAGCTCGAGCACAGCTTCTGCCGGCGCATCGCGGTCGGCCTTCACTGCAACGCGGCGTGCGCCCTCCTCGCCGAGATGTTGCTTCACGAAATGGCCTGCAAGCCTCGCATCCATCACCCGGTCGCCAAGCCAGACGAAACCGTCCGCCTCGACGATCAGGGTCGACGGCAGGTCGCGCTCCTTGTCGTTGAGGGCGCCCTTGGGCAGCGACACGGCGACATTTTCCGCCGGTTGCATCGTGCCTGCGAGCAGGAAGAAGATCAGCAACAGGAAGACGACGTTGATGAGCGGGATCAGCGTCTCGAATTGCCGCCGCGGCGGCTCCTGGTCGAACTCGATCATCGCGCGATCCTTTCGACCCGGGCGGTGCCGACGCTCTTGGCACCCGATTGCCGCGCCGCCGCGCTGGCCGCACTCAGTGCCTGCGGCTTGGAGCCCTTCTCCGCGAGGATCGTGACGGTGAGGTCCGTCCGCTCTCCGATCGCCTGTTTCAGACTTTCAGTGAGCGCCTCGCGCGTGACGGGCTGGCCGTCGATCGCGATCGTGTCGTCGCCGAGCAGCCAGATTTCGATGACGCGCGCATCGGTCGGCAGTTCGTCCACGCTTGGCGCAGGCGTCACCACGGCGAGCGACTGCGTCTGCAGGAACGACGTCGTCAGCATGAAGAAGATGAGCAGCAGGAACACCACGTCGATAAGCGGCGTGAGGCTTGCCATCCCTCTTCGGCGGACAGGTTCTTCAAACATGACAGAACCCCGGCTTACTGAGCCGCTCGCGACTGGGCGGCCGATGGCCTGACATGGAGCGCCGCAATCACACGCGACGCGGCATCGCGCATCGACAGCCGGACCTGATCGATCTTGCCCTCAAGGAGATTGAGCGCGGTGATCGCCGGAAGTGCGACGATGAGGCCGACGGCGGTGGTGAGCAGCGCCACCCAGATGCCACCTGAGAGCAGCGCCGGATCGACCTGCGTGCCCGCGGCTTCAAGGCTCTGGAAGGCATTGATCATGCCGATAACCGTGCCGAGCAGGCCGAGCAGCGGCGAGATGTTGCCGATCACTTCGAGCCAGCGGAGATAGCGCTGCAGCGAGCCTATTTCCATAGTGCCGACGCGCGATATCTCGGAGGCCACGTCCTCGTCACGAAGGTCGCCGCGCATTTTCGCTCGAACGCCTGCCGCCATGGCGCGGGCAAGCGGTGTCTTGTGCTTTTTGAGGATGTCGAGGGCACCGGACAGATCGCCGGCCTCGATCCGGTCGACGGCCGGGTCGACAAAGCTGCGCTTCGACAGACCCGCGGACCAGAACTGGAATACCTTGAGAAGGATGACGGCCAGCGAGATGACCGACAGCACCAGCAGGATGGCGACAATGGGTCCGCCCTTGTCGATCAGCGAGCCGATCGAATACCAGACGTCGCCGCCGCCCGACGAAGCCAGCACATCGGCCGCGCCCGCAACCGTATCGGCGCCGGCATCCGTGCCTTCGCCGGCCACTTCGGCAGCACCTTCAACTGCAAGATTTTCCTCAGGCATAGCCCGATACTCCTCCCGGTAAACAACCCTCCGCCAGACCGCTCCCTACGGTCTTCCGCCGTTCCCGATTTAAGGTGACCGGCAGCAGCGTTTTTAGTAAAGTGCATTTACGAAATCACCGCTTGCAGCGAAGGTCAAGCAGTTCGGCAGTTACAAAAGCGTAATTTTAGTCATCGCTTGGGTTTGCGTCCTGATGTTGCGTTGATACCTTCAATCTGCATGTTCCGTGCAGCCAGATTGCCAGCACGGACATTCGCGACAGGTGAGGCAAGATGAAAAACAACAAGGCGAACGCCACCAAACCGGAAGCCGAACTGGACGACCCCCTATCGCCCGAAAAATTCGTCCGGACAATCACCGAACTGGGCGTCATGCTGGCGACGATCTATGACCGGCGTACCGGGCTCACACGAAATCAGACACGAATCGTCATTGAATTGCTGGAGCGCGACGGGCAGACGCAAACCGAGCTCGCAAATGCGCTCGCGATACACAAGGTCTCCGTCGGGATCTATGTCGGCGAGCTTGAGGCGTTGGGACTCGTCGAGCGGCGGAACCACCC
>JAJLKS010000464.1:0-1604 GCA_033838765.1 Alphaproteobacteria bacterium | reverse complement strand
CACTTCGCGGGTCATTAAGTCTCCATTTCTGCATATCAAGCGCAGGCCTGCAGCCGGGCGAAGCCTGCTTCGAGGTCGGCTTTCAAATCCTCGATGTCTTCAAGCCCCGCGTGAATGCGAAGGATATGGCCTTCCGCCGTCCACTGTGTGGCAGTGCGCATCTTCTTCGGGTATTGCGGAATGATGAGGCTTTCGAAGCCGCCCCATGAAAAGCCCATGCCGAAATACTCCAGCCCGTCGAGCATGGCCGCGAGCGCCCTTTCGGAGCAGGGCTTCAGCTCGATGGAGAACAAGCCGCTTGCACCAGTGAAGTCGCGCTTCCAGATCGCATGATCGGGATGATCTTGCCGCGCGGGGTGAATGACGCGGGCGACTTCGGGGCGCGCGCTCAGCCATTCGGCGAGGGCGAGGCCGGTCTGCATGTGACGTTCGAGGCGGAGAGACAGCGTGCGGAGGCCGCGCACTACGAGGGAGACATCGTCCGGCGCGGCGCATTGACCGATATTTCCATGCGTTTCGAGCGTTTTTTTCCAGGCCTCCTCCGTGGCGGTGATGGACCCCATCATCACGTCGGAATGCCCGCAGAGATATTTGGTGACGGCCTGGATCGACACATCGACGCCGTGCTCGAATGGTTTGAAATAAAGCGGTGAGGCCCATGTGTTGTCGAGCAGGACGGTTGCGCCTGCCTTGTGCGCGGCATCGGCGATGGCGGGAATATCCTGCACCTCAAAGGTGACGGAGCCTGGAGACTCCGTGAAGACTAAGGCTGTGTTCTCCCTGAGGCTGCCGGCAATTCCGGCGCCGATCCGCGGATCGTAATATTCAACGTCGACGCCGTAGCGCTTCAGCACGTTGTTGCAGAAGGCGCGTGTGGGTTCATAGGCACTATCGGTCATAAGCAGATGGTCGCCGGCCTTGAGGTGAGCAAGCAGTGCCGTGGTGACGGCGGAGAGCCCGGAGGAGGTGACAAGGGTACGATAACCCCCCTCGAGTTCGGCAATCGCTTCCTGCAGTGCGAAAGTGGTTGGCGTGCCGCGGCGGCCATAAGTGACAGGCTGGGCGCGCGTCTTTACGGCTTCAAGCGTCGGATAGAGCACGGTGGATGCATGATAGACGGGCGGATTGACGATGCCGAAATTTGCCTCTGGGTCGCGGCCAGCCGTGACGACCGTCGTATCCTGCTTCTTTTTCATTTGTTCGATCCCTTCGCGGCCCGGCCGGCACGCACCGCATGTTCACCTTGGGGGCATTTAACGGTAAAACGGCGCGCAATGTAAAATTCAGCCGAAAATACCCGATTGCGGCCAAGGGTTTGCCTCGCGGGCGCAGACGGGTAGTCTCTGGAGAATCGCAACCGGCGAATTGCCGTTTCTGTCCTTCAAAGGGAGCCCCATGAAGAATCCCGTGGTCGCGCTCATCGTGGGCATCCTCATCGGTGTCGGCGGCCTCTATTTCTTTTTGCCCTACGATCCGCTGACGCTCATCGGTCAGCGGGACGGGACTTCGACGCCGGCGGAGGATGACGCGCGCATGGCGGCAGGCGAGACGCTGAGGCTTGTCCGGCAACGCGGCTTCATTCAATGCGGGGTAAGCCAGGGCCT
>JAJLKS010000463.1:0-7046 GCA_033838765.1 Alphaproteobacteria bacterium | reverse complement strand
ACCTATGACGCGCTGCATGGCTGGTCCGTCGCGCACCCCGATCTGTTCTGGGAGGCGGTCTGGGATTTCACGGGCGTGACCGGCGAAAAGGGAGCCCGTATTCTCGCCGGCGCAGAGAAGATGCCGGGCGCCGATTTCTTTCCCGATGCACGGCTGAACTTCGCTGAGAATCTCCTGCGCGGCGACGGGAACGGGATAGCGCTTCTCTTCAACAATGAAGGCGAGATGCGCGAACCCGTGACCCGATCCGCGCTTCGCCTGGATGTCGCGCGCTTCGCCGCAGTGCTGAAATCTTGGGGCGTGAGGGAGGGTGACCGCGTTGCGGCCTTCATGCCGAATTGCCCGGAAACGATCATTGCCATGCTGGCGGCAGCAAGCATCGGCGCGGTCTTTTCCTCCTGCTCGCCGGATTTCGGCGCGAAGGGCGTTCTCGACCGCTTCGGCCAGATCGAGCCAAAGGTTCTCATTGCCTGCGACGGCTACCGCTATGCCGGGAAAGTCCTCCCCGCGCATGAAAAGCTCGCGGAAATCATTGCAGGTCTCCCAAACCTCGAACATGTCGCGGTGGTGCCCTTCATTGGCGAAGGGCCGAAGGGGCTCGCAAAGGCGGAAGACTGGACTTCGCTTCTCGCTGCCGCGCCGGATGCGGAGCTGTCTTTTGTACGGTTACCTTTCGCCCACCCGCTCTACATCATGTATTCCTCCGGCACGACCGGCATCCCGAAATGCATCGTCCATTCGGCGGGTGGCACGCTGCTGCAGCAATTAAAGGAGCATCGCCTTCACTGCGACCTGAAGCCGGGCGAGACGCTCTTCTACTTCACCACCTGCGGCTGGATGATGTGGAACTGGCTCGTCTCGGGGCTGGCTGCCGGCGCCACGCTCGCGCTCTATGACGGTTCTCCCTTTCACCCGTCCGAACGCGTCCTCTTCGACTATATCGGCGCTGTGAAGATCGATGTCTTCGGCACATCGGCGAAATTCATCGATGCGGTGAAGAAGTCGGGCCTCAAGCCGAGCGAGACGCATGATCTCTCCGCCATGCGCATGATCCTCTCCACCGGCTCGCCGCTGGTGCCGGAGAGTTTCGATTTCGTCTATCACGATGTGAAACGGGATGTAGCTCTATGCTCGATTTCCGGCGGGACGGACATTCTGTCCTGTTTCGTGCTCGGCTCGCCCATGCTGCCTGTCTGGCGCGGCGAGATCCAGGCAAAAGGTCTTGGCATGGCTGTGGAAGTCTGGAACGAGGAGGGTCGCCCCGTCACCGGGGAAAAGGGCGAACTCGTCTGTACGCGGCCTTTCCCTTCCATGCCCATCGGCTTCTGGAACGATGACGGCGGCGCGAAGTATCGCGGTGCCTATTTCGAGAGATTCCCCGGTGTCTGGTGCCACGGCGATTTCGCCGAAATCACCCCGCATGGCGGCATCGTCATTCATGGCCGCTCCGACGCCACGCTCAATCCCGGCGGCGTACGCATCGGCACGGCGGAAATCTATGCGCAGGTCGAGCAACTGCCGGAAGTGCAGGAGGCGCTTGCCATCGGCCAGGACTGGCAGGGCGATGTCCGCGTCGTTCTCTTCGTGGTCATGCGCGACGGCTTTGCGCTCGATCAGGTCATGGAAAAGCGCATTCGCGACAGGATCCGCTCAGGCGCCTCGCCCCGCCATGTGCCCGCAAAGATCGTCGCCGTGGCGGATATTCCGCGCACCAAGTCGGGCAAGATCACGGAACTTGCGGTGCGCGACATTGTGCATGGCCGCGAAGTGAAAAACCGCGAAGCGCTGGCAAACCCCGAGGCACTTGCGCTCTACCGCGATTTGCCTGAACTTGCCTCCTAGTCTGCGTCGGGAAGCAGAAGCCGCCCGCCAAGGCCGGCCATTGGAACGTGGCGGCCTTCGATCCAGGCGCGGATCATGGCGTTCACCGTCTCCGGTGCTTCCTGCTGCACCCAGTGGGAGACCTGCGGCAGATAGCGCAGCGTGAAATCGCTCACGAGCTCTTCCGTGCCGTAGGTGAGTTCTTTGCCGAGGGCTGCGTCTTCCTCGCCCCAGATCATCAGCGTCGGCGTGTCGAGTTGCGGCGGATCGTCCCATTCCTTCGGGCGCTCGCCGCGCATCAGCGCGCGATAGTAGTTGATCATGGCCGTCATGGCGCCGGGCAGTTGCGCATTCTTGCGGTAGTGGTTGAGCACGGGTTCCGGGAAGCGGCTCTTGTCGATCGCCATGTTGTAGAAGGCACGCGCGATGGCCTCGGCATTGCGAAGCAGGAACAGCTTTTCCGGCAGCCATGGAATCTGGAAAAAGAAGACATACCAGCTCTTCTTGAGCTGTGCCCATGTGCGGCCGCGCTTCGCAAAGCAGGCCGGATGGGGCAGGTTCATCACGATGAAGCGTTCGAGCGGGCGGATTTTTTTCAGCGCAAACGTCCAGGCGATGACGCCGCCCCAGTCATGCGCGACTAGCGTCACAGGCCCCGTCACGCCGCGCGCCCGCGCCGAATCGATCAGCGCCGCCACGTCTTGCATCAGGTTGTCGTGCTTGTAGGCATCGCGGCCCTGAGGCCGGGACGTGCCGCCATAGCCGCGCAGATTGGGCGCCCAGGCCGTGTAGCCGAGCCGGGCAAAAAGCGGCAGCTGAAACCGCCATGAAAACTTGCTCTCCGGGAATCCATGCAGCAGCAAGGCGAGCTTCTCGCCTTCGCCGCACATGTCGACTTCGAAGGCGAGTCCGTTCGCCTCGACATAGGCCGTGCTGATTTCGCCACCGCTCATGGGAGTTCCCCGCATTTGTTCTTGGCCGCGACTATAGGCGATTCCGGAGGAATGCGAGCCCCGGAATGGCGCTTTTCCGTCATCCGGACCTGACAGAAGGCAGCGATTTACGTATTGTCTCAGTACAATTCGGGGCGGGCGGCCGCGAGGACGGGGGTCCGGGCCGGCGCCGTGACAGGGGAAAGAACAGAATGACCACTCCGTTTGCGCCGCGTCACTGGTCGTCGCGGTTCGCCTTTCTGATGGCTGCCGTGGGCAGCGCCGTCGGCCTTGGCAATGTCTGGCGCTTTCCCTATCTCGCGGGCGAAAATGGCGGCGGCGCCTTCATCCTCATCTATACCGCGACCACGCTCGCCATCGCGCTCCCCATCCTGATTTCCGAAATCATGCTTGGCCGCATGGGCAAGCAGAGCCCGATCAACGCCATGAAGGCGCTGGTGAGGGAGAACAAGGCCGCACGCTTCTGGCTGCTGATCGGCTGGGGGGGCATCGTGGGCGCCTTCATCGTTCTCTCCTACTACAGCGTGATCGGAGGCTGGGCGCTCAAATATATCGAACTTGCCGTGACGGGGGCCTTTGCCGGCGACACCGAAGCCGCAGCCGCGGAGCATTTTTCGAGCTTCGTCAGCGATGCGGGCTCGCTCGTCATCTGGCAGACGATATTCCTCGCGCTGACGATCCTGATCGTCGCAGCGGGTGTTACCGGCGGTATCGAGCGTGCCGTCGTCATGCTGATGCCGCTGCTCTTCATTCTTCTGGCGGCCATGGCGCTCTACGCCACGACCATGCCCGGCTTCGGCGAGGCGATGCGCTTCATGTTCGCCTTCGACTTCGCGGAGGTCACGCCGGATACCGTTCTCGCCGCTATCGGGCAGGGCTTCTTTTCGGTCTCCATCGCGCTTGGCGCCATGATGACCTATGGCGCCTATCTCGGTGAGGATGTTTCCATTGGCCAGTCCGCCGTCTTCATCGCCGTGCTCGACACGGTGGTGGCGCTGCTCGCCGGCATTGCGATATTTCCGCTTGTCTTCTCCTATGGGCTCGAGCCGTCATCCGGCCCCGGCCTCACCTTCATCACGCTGCCCATCGCCTTCGGCACCATCGGCAGCGGAATCCTGATCGGCGGCGCCTTCTTCGTGCTGCTGTCGGTGGCTGCCGTTACCTCCGCCATTTCGCTGCTGGAGCCGATTGTCGCCTGGGTCGAGGAAGGGGTGAATATCTCGCGCAAATGGCTCGCGCTCATCATTGGCGCGCTCTCCTGGGTCGCGGGCCTCGGCACAGTCTTTTCCTTCAACCTCTGGGCGGACTTCCACCCCATGGCCCGCTTCGGTGTCATGGAGAACATGACGCTCTTCGACGTGCTGGATTTCACCACCGCGAACCTCATCATGCCGACGGTCGGCCTGATGATCGCGCTCTTTGCGGGCTGGGTGCTTTCGGGGCCACAGGTCGCCGAGGCGCTTCATGCCGGGGACAAGCCCTGGTTCCGCCTCTGGCGCTTTGCGCTGCGCTATATCGCCCCCTTCGGCGTGGTCTCGATCTTCGTGGCTAACGTCTTGATGTAACGCGGATTTGGCGCGCCGCCGGAATTTTCCGGGGGGCGCTTTCGCGGGCTTGTCATTCGCCCGGCGCTGCACTAGGTTCCCGCCCATCGCGGGCGGGTTTCCTTGCCGCGGTCCCCGTGCAGCCGTAGCTCAGCTGGTTAGAGCGCTAGATTGTGGATCTAGAGGTCCCCCGTTCGATCCGGGGCGGCTGTACCATTTTTCTCCGTTTTCCGGCCCGTCCTTTCGCCCTTGCCCCTGTGCGGGCGGCGGTGTTTTCTTGCGCCATCGAAATGCGTTCCTGAACGGAACCGGTGCTGCTGGAAGGAAACGAAGATGACGCTCACGGTCTATGGTGCAAGCCTTTCCCCTTTCGTGCGCAAGGTGCGCGTCTTCCTTGCCGAGAAGGGCGAAGCCTACAAGCTGGAGCAGGTGAACATCTTTCCGGCACCCGACTGGTTCGTCGAAATCTCGCCCCTGAAGCGCATACCCGTGCTTCGCGACGAGAGCGTCGGCCCCGATGCGACGCTGCCCGATTCCTCGGCGATCTGCGGCTATCTCGAAAAGAAGTTTCCCTCGCCCGCACTTTATCCCGTGGACGCCTTCGCCCATGGCAAGGCGCTCTGGTATGAGGAATATGCAGATTCCGACCTTGCGGGCGCCGTGGGCATGGGCATCTTCCGGCCCATGGTCGTGAACCGTCTGATGGGCAAGGAGGCCGACAAGGCCACCGCCGACAAGACATTTACCGAAAAACTGTCCGGCAATTTTGCCTGGCTTGAAAAGGAAATCGGCACGAAGGAGTTCCTTGCGGGCCATGCCTTCTCGATTGCGGACATTTCTGTCGCTACCCATTTCGTGAACCTTGCCCATGCGGGCTACAGGCCGGATGCCGCGGCTTACCCTAATCTGACCCGTTATCTCGCGGCGATCCTCGGGCGGCCTTCCTTTGCCGCCTGCATCGAGGAAGAAACAGGGCTCCTCGGGAAATTCGGTCTCTGAGGCTCCCGCCTTCCCGTCTGCCGTCAAAAGCGGTATGTGTCGGAAAACGCAACGGCAAGCGCCGTCCATAATGACATTCAGGGAGACGAAAAATGGCCGAGAACGCCAGCAAATGGCCCGCCATGACCATCGAGGAGGCGCATGCCTTCCTCACCGCGCCGGGCACACCTTTCGAGATGGAGACGGTGAATATCCGCGGCGTTCCCATCCGCACCTACAAGGGCACGCCGCCCTCGCTCCGCGCGATCTTCGATGCGGGCCGCGCGCACGGCCAGAAGGAATTTATCATCTATGAGGGCGAGCGCCTCACTTACGAAAATCACTATCGCGCCGCCACCGCCTTCGGCCGGGTGCTGAAGGAAAAATATGGCGTGAAGAAGGGCGACCGCGTCGCCCTCATCATGCGCAACTTCCCCGAATGGTCGGTCGTCTTCTGGGCGATTGCCGCCATCGGCGGCGTCATCGTGCCACTCAATGCCTGGGGCACGGGTCCGGAACTCGAATATGGCATCACGGATTCGGGCTCGAAAGTCGTCATCGTCGACCATGAACGGCTCGACCGCATCCGCCCGCATCTGAAGTCGCTGGGGCTCGATGGCCTCGTCGCGGTCCGCACGCCGGATGCCGAACTCGGCGTTGCCGAAGCCTTCGAAACGCTGGTGGGCAAGCCCGGCGATTATGCAAATCTTCCCGCCGATGCGCTGCCCGATCCGGGTCTCCACCCGGAAGACGATGCGACGATCTTCTACACCTCAGGCACGACGGGCAAACCGAAAGGCGCGCTTGGGACGCAGCGCAACATCTGCACCAACCTGATGAACGCATTGCTCGGCGGCGCGCGCTCCTTCCTGCGCCGGGGCGAGATGCCGCCAGCGCCCGATCCCGAAGCGCCGCAGCGCGTGACGCTTCTTTCCGTGCCGCTGTTCCACGCGACGGGTTGCCACTCGATCCTGGTCGGCACCTATGCGAGCGGCGGCAAGCTCGTCATCATCCATAAGTGGAATCCCGAACAGGCGCTGGAACTGATCGAGCGTGAGAGGGTCACGAGCTTTGGCGGCGTGCCGGCGATGGTCTGGCAGGTGCTTGAATCGCCCGACTTCGCGACGCGCGATACGTCGAGCGTCGAGTCGATCGGCTATGGCGGCGCGCCGTCTGCACCCGACCTCGTCGCCCGCATCAAGAAGCAGTTTCCGAAGTGCCAGCCTTCGAACGGCTATGGCCTCACCGAAACCTCCGCCATCACCACGCAGAACCTCGCCGAGGACTATGTGGCAAAGCCCGACAGCGCCGGCGTGGCCGTGCCGGTCTGCGACATCAAGGTCGTGGACGAGAAGGGCAACGAGCTGCCGCGCGGCCAGGTGGGCGAACTCTGGATCAGGGGCCCCAATGTCGTGAAGGGCTACTGGAACAAGCCGGAAGCAACGGCCGCCGCGATCACCGAAGGCGGCTGGTTCCATTCGGGCGATCTCGTGCGCATGGACGAGGAAGGCTTCGTCTATATTCTCGACCGCGCCAAGGACATGCTGATCCGCGGCGGCGAGAACATCTACTGCGTCGAGGTGGAAGATGCGCTCTATGCCCATCCCGCCGTCATGGATGCCGCCGTCGTCGCCATCCCGCACAAGGTGCTCGGCGAGGAGCCGGCCGCCGTGGTGACGCTGAAGCCGGGCGCGGAGGCCACCGAACAGGAGCTGCGCGCCCACGTCGCCGAGCATCTGGCCGCCTTCAA
>JAJLKS010000462.1:0-3890 GCA_033838765.1 Alphaproteobacteria bacterium | reverse complement strand
GGCGGTTCCGTCTACATTGGGGGTGATTTTGCGCGTGTCGCCGGCCGCGTCTCGATGGACATGGCAATGGTTGATATAAGCCACCTGCCCGAGGGCGCGGTGAAGCGCGGCGATATGGCGGAGCTGATCGGTCCGCATATGAGCGTGGACGAGGTGGGCCTCAGGGCCGGCACGCTCGGCTATGAAATTCTGACGGCACTGGGCGCAAGATATATGCGGCGCTACATAGAGGACGGCAGAGAGACAGGGACGGAAAGCGGGGGCAAGGCGTGAACGTATTTGCGATTATCGGGCGGGTGGTGCTTTCCACTCTCGCCGAGATTGGCGCGCTTTCGCGTTTCACGTGGAACGCTGTCGGCCATGTCATCCGGCCCCCTCTCTTCTGGCGTCTGATTGCGCAGCAAATGATGCGGATCGGCTATTTCTCGCTGCCGGTCGTGGCGCTGACCGCCTTCTTCACCGGCGGCGCGCTGGCGCTGCAGATCTATTACGGCGGCAACTCGCTCAATTCGGAATCGATCGTCGCGACCATCGTGGCGCTCGGTATCACGCGGGAACTCGGGCCCGTACTTGGCGGCCTGATGGTGGCAGGTCGCGTTTCGGCTGCGATCGCCGCCGAGCTCGGCACGATGCGCGTGACCGAGCAGATCGATGCGCTGACCACGCTATCGACGAACCCCTACAAATATCTCGTCGTTCCGCGCGTGGTGGCGGCAGTGGTGACGCTGCCTGCCCTCGTCTTCATTGCCGACATCATCGGCATCATGGGCGGTTTCGTCGTCGGTACCCAGTCGCTCGACTTCAATCCCGGCGTCTACATCAAGAATACGGCCGACTTCCTGAAGTATGACGACGTGATGTCGGGCCTCATCAAGGCGGCGGTGTTCGGTTTCATCATCGCCATCATGGGCTGCTTCCACGGCTTCAACTCGAAGGGCGGCGCGCAAGGCGTGGGCCGCGCGACGACAAACGCGGTCGTGACGGCCTCGATCCTGATCCTTGCGGCGAACTACGTCATGACGTCGCTGCTCTTTGCGAATTGAGGACGGATATGAGCGAGGCAAAAATCGAACTCAGGAACGTCTGCAAGCGCTTCGGCAAGAAGGTCGTGCTGGATGGCATCAACCTCACCGTGCCGAAGGGCGAGTCCCTCGTCGTGATCGGCGGATCGGGTACCGGCAAGTCGGTCATGATCAAATGCGTGCTGGGCATCATCCGGCCGGACAGCGGCGAAATCTTCGTAGACGGCAAGAATGTGCTGAAGATGGATTCTGGCGAGCGCGAGAAGACCTTGCGCAAGTTCGGCATGCTGTTTCAGGGCGCGGCGCTGTTCGACAGCCTGCCCGTCTGGGAGAATGTCGCCTTCGGGCTCATTCAGGGCCGCAAGATGCCGCGAAAGAAGGCGAAGGACATCGCCATCGAGAAGCTCGCCAAGGTCGGTCTCGGCGCGGAAGTGGGCGACCTCTATCCCGCGGAGCTTTCGGGCGGTATGCAGAAGCGCGTCGGCCTTGCCCGCGCCATTGCGACGGAGCCGGAGATCATCTTCTTCGACGAGCCGACGACGGGTCTCGATCCGATCATGGCGGACGTCATCAACGATCTGATCGTAAGCAGCGTCAAGGAACTCGGCGCGACGACGCTTTCGATCACGCATGACATGGCGAGCGTGCGCAAGATCGGCGACCGCGTGGCCATGATCTACAAGGGCAAGATCATCTGGTCGGGCACGCGCGCGGAAGTGGACAATAGCGGCAACGACTATGTCGACCAGTTCATTCACGGCCGTGCGGAAGGGCCGATCCAGATGGAAGTGCTGAAGCCTTAGTCCCATGACCTGTCACCCCCGGACTTGATCCGGGGGTCCAGAGCGGCAAGCACGACGCACACGGCCTCTGGATTGCCGGCCTCCTTAAAGTTCAAAGGAGGGCCCGGCAATGACGAGTTTATTTTTGGAGAGATGTCAGAGCCCCATGGCCCGCCCTTCCCGCACATTCGTCTGCCAGTCCTGCGGCGCGGTGACACCGCGCTGGGCGGGGCGCTGCGAGAGCTGTGGCGAGTGGAACACGATTGTCGAGGAAGCGGGCACGGCGGGTGGCATCGGCGCGGGGCCCGCGGCGAAGGCGCTCAAGGGCAAGGGCCGCAAGATCGAACTCGTGTCGATGAGCGGCGAGAGCGCCGAGCCGCCGCGCTATGTGACCGGGCTTGGCGAATTCGACCGGGTGACGGGCGGCGGGCTCGTGCCCGGCTCTGCGCTGCTGATCGGCGGCGATCCGGGCATCGGCAAATCGACACTGCTGCTGCAGGTGATGGCGGCGCTGGCGGGGCGCGGCCATTCGGTCGTCTATATCTCGGGCGAAGAGGCGATTGCACAGGTCAGGATGCGCGCGCGCCGGCTCGGCCTTGCAGACGCACCCGTCGAGCTTGGCGCGGAGACGAACCTCAAGGACATCATCGGCACGCTCGAAAGCGGCAAGGCACCCGATGCGGTCGTGATCGACTCGATACAGACGATGTGGACCGACACGCTGGATTCGGCGCCCGGCACCGTGGCACAGGTGCGTGCCTCGGCGCAGGAGCTGGTGCGCTTTGCCAAAAAGACCAACACCGCGATCATTCTGGTCGGCCATGTGACGAAGGAAGGCCAGATAGCCGGGCCGCGCGTCGTCGAACACATGGTCGATGCGGTGATCTATTTCGAGGGCGAGCGGGGTCACCAGTTCCGCATCCTGCGCGCGGTGAAGAACCGCTTCGGCCCGGCCAACGAGATCGGCGTGTTCGAGATGGGCGAAAAGGGCCTGGCCGAAGTGCCGAACCCCTCTGCCCTGTTCCTCGGTGAGCGCGACGGAGGGACGAGCGGTTCAGCCGTTTTCGCCGGGATCGAGGGAACCCGCCCGGTGCTCGTGGAAATCCAGGCGCTGACGGCGCAAAGCACGCTCGGCACTCCGCGCCGGGCGGTGGTGGGCTGGGATGGCGGGCGGCTTTCCATGGTGCTGGCTGTGCTTGAGGCGCGCTGCGGCCTCACGCTTGCGGGGCAGGATGTATATCTCAACGTGGCGGGCGGCCTCAGAATCAACGAGCCGGCAGCGGACCTCGCCGTTGCAGCGGCCCTGATTTCCTCGATGACGGGCACACCCCTGCCGCCGGACTGCGTCATTTTCGGCGAAATCAGCCTTTCCGGTGCGATCCGGCCGGTCAGCCAGATGGATGCGCGGCTGAAAGAGGCGGAAAAGCTGGGGTTTTCACGGGCAATCCTGCCTGCGGGAGCCGCCCGGACAAGGGGCCCGGCGGCGCTTTCGTTCACGGAAATTTCGGACCTTGCGGGGCTAATAGCCCATCTCGCGGCGGGCCAAGGCAGCGCCAAGGGGACGAGGCAAAAAGCCGATCTGTGATAGGCTGAGACAAGCTTTCAGGAGAGCGACGTGACCCTGTTCGACATCATCGTGATCGGCGTTCTGCTCGTTTCGAGCATGCTGGCGATGCTGCGCGGCTTCACCAACGAAGTGCTGTCGATTCTCGCCTGGGTGGTAGGCGCCCTTGCGGCGCTTTGGCTGTTTCCCTATCTGACACCTGTGGTGGCCGACCTCATCTCGCCGGCCTGGCTGGCGGCGGCGGCAGCGGCGGTCGGCATTTTCATCGCGGGCTACCTTGTGACGGCGGCGCTGACCGCGCGCTGGTCGGGGTCGCTCATGGAGATACACGACCGGGCGGGCATGCTCGACCGGACGCTTGGCTTCATTTTCGGGATGGCGCGCGGACTCCTGATCGTCACGGTCGCCTACCTGTTTTTCGCCTGGCTGGTGCCCAATCCCGCCGATCAGCCGGACTGGATCCGCAATGCAAAGACGCGGACCGTGGTGGAAGATACGGCGGCATTCCTGTTTTCGCTGGCG
>JAJLKS010000461.1:0-2036 GCA_033838765.1 Alphaproteobacteria bacterium | reverse complement strand
CATCGAGCGCCTTTTCCACCGCATCGAACATCTCGTTCACCTGCTCGCCGGTGATGATGAGCGGCGGGCAGAAGGCGACGATGTCGCCCGCAAGCGCGCGGAGGATGAGCCCGTGGCGCTGGGCCGCGGCCACGACGGCGGCGCCGATACCGGCGGCGGGATCGAAAGCCCGTTTGTCGGACTTGTTTGCGACCAGTTCGACTGCGCCGATGAGCCCGCAGGCGCGGGTGTGGCCGACGAGCGGATGGTCCGCAAGCCGGGCGACACGCGCCTCGAAGGCGGGCTGCACCGAGCGGACATGGCCGACAATGTTGCGCTTCTCGTAGATTTCGAGCGTCTTTGCGGCGATGGCGGCGCCGACCGGATGCGCGGTATAGGTGAAGCCGTGGCCGAAGGTGCCGATCTTTTTGCTCTCGTCGATCATCGCCTGATACATCTCCTCGCCGACCGTGACGGCGGCGATAGGGAAGTAGGCGGATGAGAGGGCCTTGGCGACCGAGATCGAATCCGGCTTCATGTTGAAGGTTTCCGACCCGAACATGTTGCCCGTGCGGCCGAAGCCGCAGATCACTTCATCGGCGATGAAATAGACGTCGTATTTCTTGAGCACCGCCTGGATCTTCTCGAAATATCCGGCGGGCGGCACGACGACACCGCCAGCCCCCATGATCGGCTCGGCGATGAAGGCGGCGACGGTCTCCGGGTCCTCGCGGATGATCGTCTCTTCGAGGTTCTTCGCAATCCGCGTCGTGAACTCGTCTTCGGTTTCGCCCGGCTCCGCATAGCGGTAGTAATGCGGGCAGTCCGTATGGATGACGCCCGCCATCGGCAGGTCGAAATCGCGGTGGTTCGCGGGCAGGCCCGTCAGCGAGGCCGACGCCACGGTGACGCCGTGATAGCCGCGGATGCGCGAGATGAATTTCTTCTTCTTCGTGCGCCCGAGCGCGTTGTTGTAATACCAGACGAGCTTCACCTGCTGGTCGTTCGCTTCCGAGCCCGAGCCGCAGAAGAGAACCTTCGATGCCGCATGGGGCGCAATGGCCTTGAGCCGTTCGGCGGCTTCCGCCGCGCGCTCATGGCTCTTCCCGCCGAAGGTGTGTGTGAAGGGGATCTGGCGGTACTGCTCCGCCGCCGCCTCCATCAGCTCCTTCTCGTTATAGCCGAGCGAGGTGCACCAGAGGCCCGAAAGCCCCTCGATATATTTGTTGCCGCCATTGTCGAACACATAAATGCCCTCGCCGCGCTCGATGATCATCGGCCCTGTCGTGCGGAACGTATCGAGATTGGTGTAGGGATGGATCACCGTCTCGATGTCGCGAACGGCGGCGTTGGAAAGGCTCATGGGCGAGCTCCTCGGATTGTTCTGTGCGGTTTGGCGGGCATCATGGGAGGGGAAGGCGGAGGTGTCAAAGGGGGCTGGTTTCTCCGGTCCACCTTTCCGTCATGACCCGCTTTATGCGGGTCATCCACGTCTTTGCAGCGGTCGCGAAAAAGAAAGACGTGGATGGCCCGGACAAGCCGGGCCATGACGAATTAGAGTGTTGAGATGATGGGACTGGAGGACGTCATGGAATTGGATTTTGCGCCGAACCTGGTCAGTTGGCTTGGGACCGGGATTGCCGGTGGATTGGGTGCTTGGTTTGGGGCGTATCTTTCCAAAAAAGGGGAGAACCTTGCGACGAAAGAGGACATTTCCGCGATTACCCATCTGCAAGAGGGAGTGAAGCACGAATTTCAAACGCTCATAGAACAAATGCGAGCGACAGCAAGTATGAGGATGGCTGCCGTTGAGAAGCGACTAGCGGCTCATCAAGAGGCGTACTCCCTGTGGTTGAGATTATTTTTCGATGTGCACAGCGAACGCAACAACGAGCGGATCGCGGACTGCGAGAGGTGGTGGGAAGCGAACAATCTCTATCTTGATCCAACGGTAAGGCTTGCATTTAAGGATGCATGCAGGGCTGCTCACATCCATTCATCGCTATTGGCAGGCGACCGGTCACCGGAATCTGTTCGCAAGATTAAAGAAAATTGGT
>JAJLKS010000460.1:0-3286 GCA_033838765.1 Alphaproteobacteria bacterium | reverse complement strand
GCCGGCTTCTATCTCGCCGTGATCTCGCGCCACGGCATGGATGAGTTCCGCCACGGGCTCGCCTTCGGCGCGGCGACGGTCATACTGCTCGGCCTCGTCATAATGCTCCAGCGCGAGATGATCTCCTTTCCGCGCCTGTCGCCTTCGCTCGCGCTCGACACCTATCACTCGATCCAGGATGTTGTGGGCTGGTCGCGCGCCAAGGAAGGCTCGCATTCGAGCTTCCCCGGCGACCATGCCACCGTCTCCATGCTGCTGACGCTGGTCTGGTGGCTCGGCTTTGGCTGGCGCGTCGGCCTCATCGCCACGGGCCTCACCGTGATCTTCACCCTGCCGCGGCTGGCCGCCGGCGCGCACTGGATGACAGATGTGCTGGTGGGCGGCGGCGCCGTCACCTTCGCCGTGACGGCACTCGTGCTCGGCACGCCGGCGCTCCACCACGCCTATCGCTTCTTCCGGCAATATACCGACCGGCTGATGGATCGCGGCCTCGCGGCCTATGACCGCGTGCGCGGATAGGCGCGGCGGATTGACGAAAGCCCTTCTCCTCGGCGCCACCGGCATGCTCGCCGCCGCCGCGCGTCATGCGGCCTCGCGCGCGGATGAATGCGTCCTCGTCTCGCGGGGTGCGGAGAGTTTTTCCTTCGGCAACGCCGCGCTCGACGCGAAGCTGACACGCCTCTCCCTCTCCTATGAAGACGAGCCCGCCCTGCTCGACGCGCTGGCGGATCGTGCCCCCTTCGATCTCGCCCTGACATGGATAAGGCCGCGCGCGGAACTGCTGCGCGCCGCCCTCGACGCGCTGGTCGCGCCGGGCGGTTTGCTGGTGGAGGTGATGGGCTCGCGCTCGATCCTTACCGGCAGCAAGGGCGAGCCCTCCATCGCCGCACTCCGCGCCGACGCGCTCGCCCATCAGCCCGATATTGCCTATGCGCAGGTCATCCTCGGTTTCGTACGCGAGAAGGGCGCCTCGCGCTGGCTGACACATGACGAGATTTCGGCCGCCGCCATCGCGCAGATGGGGGCGCCGAAGGCGCGCCTGATCGCGGGCATGCTCGAACCCTGGGACGAGCGGCCGCGCTAGCGCCGCGAATAGAAGGCAAGGCGCCGCAGCGCGAGATGCAGCACCAGGCCGAGCGCGACGAGCAGCACCGCCACGATGACGCGCATCCATATGAAGCTGAACTGCACATGCGTCGGGAAGACATGGGTCTTCGACACCGAGCCCGCCTTCAGTTCCTCGATCTCCTGTGCACGGTCCGAGGTGATCATGTCGAGCAGGTCGCGGAAGCTCCGGTAGCGGACGATCGCCACCTGGTCCCAGCCTTCGAGTTCGGCGGGCTCGAGGAAACGGCCGATTGGCCGCGCGATGAACGCGGGATGCCCGCCGCGCTTCAACAGTTCGGGAATGATAAGGCGGTTATAGGCCGCCGCCGCCGCCGGGTCCGCCGGGTCGTTCATCAGATTGACCATGAAGAATTCGCGTCCGTCATCGTTGCGGGCGAGTTCCTCCATCGCGGCGCGGAGCGAGGGATCGGGATGCGCATGGGTGCGCGCGTCGAGCAGAGCGAAATAATGCGCGGCTTCTTCGGCGGTCAGCGGCTTCCCCGCCCCGCCATACCACCAGACGAAAAGCCCATAGACGATTGCGAGCGTGGCGGCGAGCAGACGCGGCCCGGTGATGCGCGGCATGTATTCCTCCTGTCGGAACACCGGCAAGACTAGGCACAGATGACTAAATTGACAATATGAATGTCATTTCTTTGCGAGGCGTTCCCGCGCGGTCTGGACCGCCGCCATGAGGCGCGGCTCGTTCTTCACGAAGCGCTTGAGCGCGAGCCCCTGCCGGATCGCGAATGCGGCCGGCGCACCTGCGGGCGACGCGACGGCCACGAGATTGCGCATCTCCGTCGGCGCGTCGCAGAAGCTGTCCTTATAGGCCGCATATCCGACCGAAAGATCGTAGACGCCGATCCCCCGTTCGATGCTCGACTGGATGAGCTTCAGAAGGTGAAGCCGTCCGGGCGAGAGCCGTGGGAACATGTCGGCATCGTAGGTATGCACCATCAGCGTGGCACGGCCATTTTTCAGATGCCCGACACTGCCCGACAGGAACGCCCCGTCGAGCCTGAGCTCCGCCGCCTCGATCAGATTGCGGTCCTCGGGCAGCTGCGCAAGGTCGCGAAAGGCGGCGAGATACCGCTCATCCGAAAAGATCGACGCAATGCCCTGCGCCGCAAGCTGCGCCGCCTTGCGCCTGAGTGTCTCATCAACCATTGCAACACGCTCTTCCGGCGTTTCCGCAAGGCGGAACGTCACTTCGCCTTCCGCTTCGAGCTTTTTCAGCTTGGAACGGTCCGCGCGGCGCGTCTCGGCGCGGTAGCGTCTGGTGAAGGCATCGAAATCATCGGGCAGGCCGAACACCCATGCCGCGTCGGGCGCCACATCGCCGCCCAGCGCCGCAAAGGGATTGCCGAACGGCGCCTCCGGCGTGCCGAGCGATACGGGCTGGTTTTCAAGCAGCACGAGGTCATGCCGGGGCAGCGCGCGGCGGATCTGCCGCCACAGCGCAGGGAATTCCGCAGCCGTTACCTGCGCCGCGAATTCCGGCGCGACGAGCGGCGCCTTGTAGTCCGCCATTCGGCCGCCAAGCCAGACAAGACGGCGAAGCCCGAACCTGCGCTCGATGCCGAGCGGCGCGAGAAGCAGCGTCTCGCCCTGACGCGCGACTACGGCAATTGCCGGCTCGATGCCGTCCGCGGCACCCACATGCGAATGCCAGCTCGATAGCCAGTCGAAGCTCTGGAAGGCCGTGCCCCGCGCCCGCGCCTCGAAGGCGCGCCAGACCGGCTCCGCCGCCTCGAAGCTTTCATAAATCGTGATTCCCGCCGCATGCGCGAGCCGTGCCCTGTATCCCGACCGGAAGCGCGCGCTGACGCCGCGCGGGCGGCATGTCCTGCCTGCCTGGGGAACCATGGTGAAATCTTCGCTCGAAACGCTCATCGTACCGCCATGACCCAAATTGTCCCTTTTCGGGACGCAATGCGGAATCTCACCCCTGTTCCAGCAATCTCCCGGCCAGCGAGGTGCTAGGATGCGGCAAACGAATAACGGAGGAACCGATGAAAGCTGCGCTGATCCCCTTCGACATCAAGGATCTGAGGCCTGAAAAGGGGAGCCCGGCTCCCGAGCGCATCGTCAAGGGCAAACCGCAGAACAGGAGCTGGAACCTTTACACCTCGCAGGATGGCAAGTTCTTCTCCGGCATCTGGGAAGGCGATCCCGG
>JAJLKS010000459.1:0-6499 GCA_033838765.1 Alphaproteobacteria bacterium | reverse complement strand
GGTTTCAGGCAGCCTTCATTCAGCGGAATGTCGTCATCCACCATGCAGCGGAAGACATAGAGCACGGCGGCGCGTGTGACCGATGAAGGCGCGTTGAGATTGCTCGCGAGCGCCGGGCTCGTCCCTGTGAAGTCGATCAGGGCGCTGCGTGCCTCGCGGTTCACCTTCACGGCGACGCAGATTTTCGAGCCGTCATCCATCGGCAGTTCGAAGCGCGCATCCTTCAACCGCCCGATGACGCGGCGGACATTTTCCTCCGCATTGTCCTGCACATGGGTCATATAGGCCTCGACCACATCGAGGCCGAATTCTGTCACTATGCGGCGAAGCTCCTGCGCGCCTTTTTCGCAGGCTGCAATCTGCGCGCGAAGATCGGCGAGGTTCTGCTCCGGGTTGCGGGCAGGGTATTTCGCCTGTGTCAGCAAGGCGCGCATTTCGGCTTCCCGGAATGTGCCGCGCTCGACGATGCGGAAATTGTCGATGAGGACGCCTTCCTCCTCGACATTCTTCGAATGCGCGGGCATGGAGCCGGGCGAGATGCCGCCGATATCCGCGTGATGGCCACGCGCAGCGGTATAGAAAAGCCGCGTCTTGCCTGCCTCGTCATAGACGGGCGCAACGACGGTCACATCCGGCAGATGCGTACCGCCATTGTAGGGCGCGTTGAGCACGAAGACATCGCCGGGGCCCATATCGGGGTTCTGATCGATGACGGCGCGCACGCTCGCACCCATCGATCCGAGATGCACGGGCATGTGCGGTGCGTTGGAGACGAGGCCGCCGGCACGGTCGAACACGGCGCAGGAGAAGTCGAGCCTTTCCTTGATGTTGACGGAAGAGGCCGTGTTCTGCAGCGCGGCGCCCATCTGCTCGGCAATGGACATGAAGCGGTTGTTGAAGATTTCGAGCATGACGGGATCGGCGCCCGTGCCGATGGAAGCCCGCGGCGGCAGCGGCGATGTGCGCGTAAGCACGATGTGATCGAGCGGTGTCACTTCCGCCGTCCAGCCGGGCTCGATGACGATGGTCTGGTTGTCCTCGATGATGAGGGCAGGGCCCGCCATGCGGTCGCCCGGCGCGAGGGCCGCGCGGCGGAAGATCGCCGTATCCATCCACTCGCCGTTGAAATGGATTTCTCTGAAATCGTCCGTATGAGGCGTGCGGCGAGCGGGCGGCGTCGCGGCCTCGGCTGTGCCTTCTTCGAGGCGCGTCGCCGCTGAGATTTCGACGGCTTCGACGACGACACTCTTGTTCTCGAAGCTGAAGCCGAACTGCGCCTTGTGTGCCTTCTCGAAGCTCGCGATGGCGGCGGTGCGGTCGCGGGCCGTGAAATCCGTCTGCAAGGCCGCGTCGCTGCCGTCATAGCGCAGGTGAAGCAGCGGCGTCACCTCGATCTCCGCTTCGCTCACGCCCTGCGCGGTGAGCTCGGCCACGGCTTCCTTCGTGAGTTCCGCGATGGCGTCGTCGAGTTCAGACGAGAGCGCATCGTCGAAAGGCTTGATGACGGCGCGGGCGCGCAAGGCGGCGATGCGTGCCAGGCCTATGCCATAAGCCGAGAGGAGGCCGGAGAAGGGGTGGATGTGGACGGTCTTCATGCCGAGCGCATCGGCGACGAGACAGGCATGCTGCCCGCCCGCACCGCCGAAGCAGGAGAGCGCATAGGCGGTTACATTGTGGCCGCGCTCGATAGAGATTTTCTTGATGGCATTCGCCATGTTCTCGACGGCGACGCGAAGGAAGCCTTCGGCGATTTCTTCCGGCGTGCGGCCGCCGATCCGGTCCGCCAGCCCGGCAAAGCGGGTGCGCACAATATCGGCGTCGAGCGGCGCGTTCTGTTCCGGCCCGAAGACTTGGGGGAAGAGATCGGGCTGCAACTTGCCGAGCATGACATTCGCGTCCGTCACGGCGAGCGGCCCGCCGCGGCGGTAGCAGGCAGGGCCGGGATTGGCGCCTGCGGAATCGGGGCCGACCTGAAAGCGCCCGTCTTCATAGTGGAGGATCGAGCCGCCGCCTGCTGCGACGGTGTGAATGCGCATCATGGGCACGCGCATGCGGACGCCCGCGACTTCGGTTTCGAAGCTGCGCTCATATTCTCCATCGAAATGGGAAACGTCCGTCGAGGTGCCGCCCATGTCGAAGCCGATCACCTTCGCGAAACCTGCCTCCGCCGCCGTCATCGCCGCGCCGACCACGCCGCCCGCCGGGCCTGAAAGGATCGCATCCTTGCCATGAAAGAGCGCGGCATCGGTGAGGCCGCCGGAGGACTGCATGAAGAAGAGGCGCGTCTTCGGATCGCCCGTGCCAATGGTGCCCGCGACGCGATCCACATAGCGGCGAAGGAGCGGCGAGAGATATGCGTCCACCACCGTCGTGTCGCCGCGCGAGACGAATTTCACGAGCGGGCTCACGCTGTGGCTGACCGAGATTTGCGTGAATCCGATCTCGCGGGCGAGGGCGGCGGCGTCATCCTCATGGGCGGGATAGCGATAGCCATGCATGAATGAGATGGCGACGGAGCGGATGCCATCGGCGAAAGCGGCTTCGAGGGCGCGGCGCGCGGCTGCGCGGTCGAGCGGCGTCAGCACCTCGCCTTCGGCGCTCATGCGTTCCGGCACCTCGGCCACGCGCTCGTAGAGAAGTTCCGGCTTCTCGATCTTCAGGCGGAAGAGGTGGGGCCGCGCCTGATAGCCGATGGCGAGCGCATCGCGGAATCCTCTCGTGGTGAGGAGCAGCGTGCGGTCGCCCTTGCGTTCGAGCAGCGCATTGGTCGCAACCGTCGTGCCCATCTTGACCGAGCCGATACGGCCTTCCGGGAGGGGTGCATCAGCCGCTACGCCGAGAAGGTCGCGGATGCCTTGCAGCGCCGCATCCTCGTAATGCTCTGGATTTTCGGAGAGCAGTTTGCGTGCACGAAGCGCGCCGCCCGTTGCGCGGCCGATCACGTCGGTGAAGGTGCCGCCGCGGTCGATCCAGAAATCCCAGCGCGTGTTGTGAAATGCGTCCGCCGTCATGCGGCGCAACCTGCCACAAGGGGCAGGGGGCGGGAAGGCCAAAGCGGCACACTCATTTTCCGCAAGGTCACCTTGAGATTTCGCAGGTGCGAAGCCCGGCAAATCGTCCTAATCTGCCCCCATGTCGATTTGGGGAAAAATCGCGGGCGCCGGCGTGGGTCTTGCCGTCGGCGGGCCCCTCGGTGCGCTTCTGGGCGCGGTCGCCGGCCATGTGGTCATCGACCGCGCGCTGGAGGATAGCGAGGTCGTGTTCACGGTCGCGCTGATCGCGCTGTCGGCCAAGATGGCCAAGGCCGATGGCGAGGTGACCGACTCCGAAATCCGCGCCTTCGAGGAAATCTTCAAGATTCCGCCCGGCGAGACGAAGAATGTCGCGCGCGTCTACAAGGTGGCGCAGCAGGATGTGGCGGGCTTCGAGGCCTATGCGCGGCAGGTCGCGCGGATCTACCGCGGCAAGCCGGCGATCCTCGAAGACGTGATGGACGCACTGTTCCATATCGCCAAGGCGGATGGGCATGTGCACCCCCAGGAGCTCGAATATCTCAGAACCGTGGCCGATATTTTCGGCTTTTCGGAGATCGAGTTCGCGCGTATCCGGGTGAGCCATCTCGGCCAGGAGAAGGGCGACCCCTATCTCGTGCTCGGCATCACGCCCGGCATCTCCGACGAGGACCTGAAAAAGGCCTATCGCCGGCTGGTGCGCGAGAATCATCCCGACACGCTGATTGCGCGCGGGGTGCCGCCCGAGCTTGTCACCATCGCCAATGAGAAACTCGCAGCCATCAACGTTGCCTATGACCGGATCGTCAAGGCGAGGGGGATCGCGGCTTGAGAGCCGCTCCCACCTTTTATTCGTTTCCAGCCCTAGCAGCCCCTGCGCCGTTGGGATAACACAAGCAAAATCATAACCATCCGGCGGGGCACCTGCCGGATTTCCCGCGGTTTCGAGATGACCCCCCTCCATCTGGGCTTCATGGTCCTCATCAATCTGATCTGGGGCTTCGCGCTGATTGCCGCGAAGGTGTCGCTCGATCATTTTCCGCCGCTGCTTTTCGCGGCGCTGCGCTTCACGCTGATCGTGCTGGTGCTGTTTCCGTTCCTGAAGATTCACAAGGGACGGATGAAGGAAGTCATCATCATCGCGCTTTGCGCGGGGCCGGTCGGCTTCGGTTTCTTCTTCCTCGGTCTTGCGCTTTCCAATGCCTCGGTCGTCGCCGTGACGAGCCAGCTCGGCGTGCCCTTCGCCACGATCATGTCGATCATCTTCCTGAAGGAAGAGGTGCACTGGAGGCGCTGGCTCGGCATTTCGCTGTCGTTTCTCGGCGTCATGGTCATCAGCTTCGACCCGGCGGTCTTCACCTATATCGACGGGCTGCTTTTCGTCGTCGCCTCGGCGCTGGTCGGCTCGGTCGGCACGATCTATCAGCGGCAGATCAAGAATGTCGGCGTATTCGAGTTGCAGGCCTGGGTCGCGGTGGCGGCCGCACCGCTGATGCTCGCTGCGTCCCTTGCCTTCGAGAGCAACATGGTCCAGCTGGTGATGAGCGCCAGTCTCCTCGAATGGTCCGGCGTCTTCTATGTCGCCTTCGCATCGAGCCTTGTCGGCCATGCGGGCATCTATTACCTGCTGCAGCGCTATGAGGTGACGCAGACGGCGCCGCTGACGCTGCTTTCGCCGATTTTCACCGTGTTCTTTGCCGTGATGCTGCTTGGCGAAGTGCTGACGACACGTATGATGATCGGCGCGGCTATTGCGCTGACCGGCGTTCTCATCGTGTCGATCCGGCAGAAGCGGATCGTGGATACGGGGTTCTGATGTCTCTCGACTTCATCGAGCGGCCCTCGCCGAATTTCAACGAGCGTCCCGAGGGGCGGCGGCCCGACATCCTGCTGCTGCATTACACAGGCATGGCGAGCGCCGAGGCTGCGGCGGCGCGGCTCTGCGACCCCGCTGCGAAAGTGTCGTCGCATTATATGGTCGACGAGGCGGGCCGTATCACCCGCATGGTGCCGGAGCATCTGCGCGCCTGGCATGCGGGCGTCGGCCACTGGGCGGGCGAGAGCGACATCAATGGCTGTTCCATCGGCATCGAGATCGCGAATGGCGGGCATGAGTTCGGCTCGCCGCCTTATCCCGATATCCAGATGCGCGCTGTTGAAGCTCTGTGCCGGGATATTCTTTCGCGCCATCCCATTCCGCCGCGCCGCGTGCTCGGCCATTCGGACATTGCGCCGGGACGGAAGGCAGACCCCGGCGAATGGTTCGACTGGGCGCGGCTTTCGCGCGCGGGCGTCGGGCTCTGGGTGAAGCCCGAGCCGGTGATCGAGGGCCCCAGCCTGCGGAAAGGCGACCGCGGCGACACGGTGGCCGAGATGCAATTCATGCTTGGCGATTACGGCTATGGCATCGAGGTGCTGGGCCGCTATGACGAGGCGACGGAGGCCGTGGTAACGGCATTCCAGCGTCATTTCAGGCCCGAGAGGGTCGACGGGGTGGCCGATGTTTCCACCGTTGCCACGCTCCGCCGCCTTCTCGAGGCCGTGAAGGGTTAGGGCTTCAGCGTCACACGGCCGAAGGCCTTGCGGCTTTCGATATATTCATGCGCCGCGGCGGCATCCTTCAGCGCGAATTCCTTGTCGAGCACGACTTTCAGCTCGCCCTTCGCGATTTCCCCGATCATGCGCGCTATGTTGCCATGGACTCGGGGGGTGAAGATTTCCGCGCCGAGGAAGACGCCGGTTACCGACTGATTGCCTGCCTTCAATGTCGACAGGTCGATGAGCGCCGCCTCGCGGCCGGCATCGCCGACGGTCGAGACGCGGCCGCGATAGCCGAGCGACAGGATCGATTTCTGGAGCGTCGGCCCGCCGACGGGATCGACGACGACATCGACGCCCTTGTTGTCCGTGAGGCGCTTCACTTCCGCGACGAGATCCTGCGTGCGGTAGTTGATGCCGTGATCCATGCCGTATTCGCGCAGCCTTTCGAGCTTTTCCTCGCTCGATGCCGTGGCGATGACTGTGGCGCCTTCGCGCTTTGCAAGCTGGATCGCGGCGAGGCCGACTGCGCTGGCGCCTGCCTGCACGAGCACGGTTTCGCCGCGCTTCAGATGGCCGAATTCGAAGAGGCAGTCATGCGCCGTGCCGAAGGGGACGGGTATCGCCGAGGCCGTGCGGATATCCATGGCATCCGGCACGGGCCAGGCGGTGGCGGCGAAAACGGCGCGCCGCGAGGCATGGGAGCCGAACATGTTGACGGTGGTGACGCGCTGGCCGGGCTTCAGGTTCGATACCTGCGAACCCACCTCGATGATGGTGCCGGCGGCCTGATAGCCAACGATGTGGGGGATCGAGTGCAGTTCGCCGCGGGCGCGGTTCAGCGTGTCGCCGCCCTCGATCGAGACGGATTCCACCTCGATGACGATGCCTTCCGGCGGGCAGACAGGATCGGCAACGTCTTCATATTTGAACACGCCGGGCGGTCCGTT
>JAJLKS010000458.1:0-4739 GCA_033838765.1 Alphaproteobacteria bacterium | reverse complement strand
CGTCGTCGTTCTGCTGCTTGCTGGCGGGCTTTATGCCCTGACGCTCGTGGACCTCGGCCGCTTTGCGCCGCAGATCGAGACCGCAGCAAAGGATGCAACGGGCCGGACGCTGAAGATCGAAGGTCCGCTTCATATCGGTTTCTCGCTGGTTCCGACCGTCGTGGCCGAGAAGATCAGTTTTTCGAATGCCGAATGGGGCACAAAGCCGGACATGCTTTCGGCCGGCAAGCTCGAGCTTCAGGTCGCACTGGTTCCGCTTTTTTCCGGCAATGTCGATGTGCGCCGCGTGGAAATTTCCGATGCGGATATCTTTCTCGAGACGGACAGGCGCGGCCGTGGCAACTGGGTGTTCGCGGAGGGTGAAGCCGCTCCCGCCGCACCGGCGGATGGGGCGGGTGGCGGCTTGGCGCTCGCGGGGCTGCCTGCGCTCAACATTTCGGATTTCCGTTTTGCCTATCGGGATGGGGCAACGGGTCAGGTAAGCGAGGCTGCCTTCGATGAGATCACGCTTGTTGCGAAAGGGGCGGGGCATCATGCGGTGGTCGAAGGAAAGGTGAATGGTGCCACCGTTTCCTTTGTGTCGGACATTGCGGGCGATGCAACCAATATTGCGCTCAACAATGCCGCTCTCACAGTGGCGGGCACGAGCATCGGCGGCGATCTGGCGCTCGACCTGAGGGCCCGGCCGAAGCTTACCGGTGCGCTGACAAGCCCGGCCTTCGATGTGACGCCGTTTCTCAAGGGTGGAGATGGCGGCGGCAGCGGCGGGCCGCTCTTCAGCAAGGAGCCGCTGCCGCTCGACGGTCTGGCATCCGCCGATGCCGATCTTTCGCTGGCGCTCGAGGAGCTGCGCTACGGCAAGCTCGTGCTCACTTCGATGAAGCTGCCGCTCAAGATCCAGAACGGGAAACTTTCGGCTCCGCTCGCCGCGGCCTATCGCGGCCGACCGGTCAAACTTGCCTTGAATGCCGATGCGCGCGGCAATGTTTCCCTGGACGCCGATGCTGTCAACTTCGATATGGGCCGTCTGCTGGCCGATCTTGACCTGACAACGATGCTCACCGCCAATGCGGATTTCGGCGCGCGCCTGAAAGGGCAGGGCAAGTCGCTCAATGCGATTGCCTCTTCGCTCAACGGACAGACCAATCTCGTGATCGGGCAGGGAACGATCAATTCGCGCGCCTTCGCCATCGTGTCGGACGATCTGACGCGCGTACTCATTCCGTCGGGTGAAAGCGGCGATACTGCAAAGCTTGTCTGTGCCATATCGCGGTTCGATTTCACCGGCGGCACGGGCAAGGCGTCGGCGCTTGCGCTTGAAACCGATACGCTGATCACGACCGGGTCGGGCACGGTCGATCTCGGGAATGAACGCATCGACCTTCTGTTCAAGCCCAAGCCGAAAAAGGCAAGCCTTGTGAGCCTTGCTTTCCCGGTCCGGCTTTCGGGCCCCCTGACATCGCCTTCCGCAGGGCTCGACCGGGCGGGCGTTGCCACAGGCGTCGCGACTGCGGTTGGCGGCGCCGCGCTCACCGGCGGCGTCGGCGCGCTTCTGCCGCTGATGAGTACCGGCTCGGGCTCGGTCGCGTCGGGCGGTGAATGCGGTGCGGCTGCAGCGGCGGCAAGCGAAGAGTCGCGTGGCGTGGTCGGCGCGATCGGCGGTGCTGCGGAAGGTGCAGCAAAGGGTGCGGGCGATGTGCTGGAGGGCATTGGCCGCGGCATTGGCAACATATTCGGGCGGTGAGCGGCAATCGATGAGCGCGAACGACAATGACGAAGCGGCGGCCGCGATCTTCGATCTCGCACGGAACCGTTCGCTCGACCGGCAGGTTTCGCATCCGGGCCGCGACAGGCCGAAACTGCCAAAGCGCTTCTATAAGACGGCCGAGGCGGGACCGCACGAAGACGGATATGCGGTGCTGCTCGACGGGCGTCCGGTCAAGACGCCATCGAAGCGCATTCTCGCGGTTCCCTCCCTTGCTCTTGCAGAGGCGATGGCGGCGGAGTGGGATGCCCAGCGCGAGGAGATTGACCCGCGAACGATGTGGCTCACCAAGCTCGCCAATACCGCTATCGACCTTGTGGCGCCGCGGCGGGCCGAGGTGATTGCCGAGCTCGTCAATTATTCGGGCACCGATCTTCTGTGTTACCGGACGGCGCATCCCGCGGCGCTGGTCGCGCGGCAGGCGGCACTCTGGGATCCGCTCCTTGGCTGGGCGGCGGAGAGGGGCATTTCGCTGGTGCCCACCGTGGGCATTCTCCATGTTGAGCAACCATCGGCCTCGCTTGACGCTTACAGGGCGGCTGCTGACGCGCTGGATGCGTTCCATATCGCGGCATTGCACAACGCGGTCACGCTGACGGGCTCGGCGGTGGTCGGCCTCGCCATGGCGCTTGGCCGCGTCACGCCCGAAGAGGCCTTCAACACGGCCTATCTCGACGAGCACTGGCAGATGGAACTTTCGGGCGAGGACGAAGAGGAGAGGGCGAGACTCGAATTCAGGCGGTCGGAGCTCGCGGAAACCGGCCGTTTCATCCAGCTTCTGGGCTGAAGTCGAAGCCTTGGCGTCAGGCTAACGCAGCGTTGCCGCAGCGCTGGGGCCGGGTTCCTCTCCACCCATAGCAATGGCGGCCAAGCCATTGGCAAAAACGGGATTTCGGTGCTATTCAGGTCGCCTTCGCGCGATGCGACAGCGCCAGCGGGCCGCTCATTTCCAGCCCGCGCTCAGGCGTCCAGACACAGTTCAAAGAGGCTGCCTCCCGCAAGACCGGGCAGGGCGGCCCGTCCATATCGAGGGGGCGGCATGAAGGACATTCTTCGTCGGCTTGAAGAGCGGCGGCAGGAGGCGCGGGCAGGCGGCGGCCAGAAGCGTATCGACGCGCAGCATGCGAAGGGCAAGCTCACCGCGCGGGAGCGCATCGAGCTTCTGCTCGACGAGGGCTCCTTCGAGGAGTTCGACATGTTCGTCGAGCATGATTGCCAGGACTTCGGCATGGAAAAGCAGAAGGTGCCGGGCGATGGCGTCGTCACAGGCTGGGGCACGGTGAATGGCCGCCCCGTCTTCGTCTTCGTGAAGGACTTCACGGTGTTCGGCGGCTCCCTCTCGCGCAACCACGCGAAGAAGATGACCAAGGTGCAGGACATGGCGCTGAAGGCTGGCGCCCCCATCATCGGTCTCTTCGATGCGGGCGGCGCGCGCATTCAGGAAGGCGTCGACGCGCTGGGCGGCTATGGCGAGGTGTTCACGCGCAATGTGCTCGCCTCCGGCGTCATCCCGCAGATTTCCGTCATCATGGGCCCCTGCGCCGGTGGCGACGTCTACTCGCCGGCCATGACCGACTTCATATTCATGGTGCGGGACACGTCCTACATGTTCGTGACCGGCCCCGACGTCGTGAAGACGGTGACGAACGAAACCGTCACCTCCGAGCAGCTAGGCGGCGCTTCGATCCACACCACCAAGTCTTCCGTCGCAGATGGCGCCTTCGACAATGACGTGATCGCGATGACGCAGATCCGCCGCCTTGTCGACTTCCTGCCATCGTCGAACCGGGACGATGTGCCGGAGCGACCCTTCTTCGACGATGCACTTCGCATCGAGAACTCGCTCGATACGCTCATCCCCGCAAACCCGAACATGCCCTATGACATGAAGGAGCTGATCCTGAAGGTCGTGGACGAGGGTGATTTCTTCGAGATGCAGGAAAGCTTCGCGAAGAATATCATCACCGGCTTTGCGCGTATGGAAGGCCGCACAGTCGGTATCGTCGCAAACCAGCCGATGGTGCTCGCCGGCGTGCTCGACAGCGATGCCAGCCGCAAGGCCGCGCGTTTCGTGCGCTTCTGCGACTGTTTCAATATCCCGATCGTCACCTTAGTGGACGTGCCGGGCTTCCTGCCGGGGACCGCGCAGGAATATGGCGGTCTCATCAAGCATGGCGCCAAGCTGCTCTTCGCCTACACGGAAGCAACCGTGCCGAAAGTCACCGTCATCACGCGCAAGGCCTATGGCGGCGCTTATGACGTGATGTCCTCGAAGCATATTCGCGGTGATATCAACTACGCCTGGCCGACCGCCGAAATTGCGGTGATGGGAGCCAAGGGCGCGGTCGAGATCATCCACCGGGCGGATATCAACGACCCGGAGAAGATTGCGGCTCATACGAAGACCTATGAAGACCGCTTCCTCAATCCTTTCGTCGCTGCCGAGCGCGGCTATATCGACGAAGTCATCATGCCGCATTCCACGCGTGTCCGCATTGCGCGGGCGCTCGCGCTCCTCCGTCACAAGGAGCTCGAGAATCCGTGGAAGAAGCACGACAACATTCCGCTCTGAGGCGCGCTCACATGTTCAAGAAAATCCTGATCGCCAACCGGGGCGAAATCGCCTGCCGCGTCATGAAGACCGCGAAGAAGATGGGCATCAAGACCGTTGCCGTCTATTCGGATGCGGACAAGGACGCGCTTCATGTCGAAATGGCGGACGAGGCCGTGCATATCGGCCCGCCGCCTGCCGCGCAGTCCTATCTCATCATCGACAAGATCATCGAGGCCTGCAAACAGACCGGCGCCGAGGCCGTGCACCCCGGCTATGGCTTCCTGTCGGAGAACGCCAAATTCGCTCAGGCGCTCAAGGACAACGGCATCGCTTTCATCGGCCCGAACATCAAGGCCGTGGAGGTGATGGGCGACAAGATCGAGTCCAAGAAATTCGCCAATGCCGCCAAGGTGAATACGG
>JAJLKS010000457.1:0-4028 GCA_033838765.1 Alphaproteobacteria bacterium | reverse complement strand
GATCGGCACCTCGCGGTCGCGCGCGGCTTCGAGCGCCGTTCGGAGCGACTGGGCGGGCACGCGGGTTGCGCGGGTATCGCCGGCAAGTCGCAGGCCCTGCAGCCGCTCCACCTTGAACTTCGTGATGAGGCCATGAAATTCATGCGTGTCCTTCATCGCGTCCCACGCCGCGCGGAAGCCCGCCACGTCGATCTCGCGGTCCGCGAGCGGCTTTCTCTTCTCCGCCGCGGCGATGACTTCGAGCGGCATGTCCTCGCCCGCGAATTGCGCGATCAGGGCGTCGAAGGCGGCAGCGTCGGATTTGTCCGTCTCGTAGATCTTGTGAATGGCAACGCCATGCGCATCGAAGAATTGCAGGCTGCGACGTGTGCCGCCGTCCTTCAGCTGCTCTGTGACGCCGAAGCCCGACTTCCAGTGCATGAAAAAGATACGAAGGTCGATGTCCTCGCCGACGATCAAGCCGACATGGCCGCCGCCTTCGAGTGCGCCGTAGACGCCCTTTCGCTCATGCACCACGGATTCGTTGCGCGTCAGCGCCATCACGCGTCCAAGGCCGGGCACCGCCGCGATGATCTTTTGCCACTCGGGACGGAGCCGCGTGACACGCGTTGTCTCGCTGCCAAGCGCGAGAAGCTCCGCTTCCGAAATGCAGAGCCGTGCCGCGATGTCGCGTGCGCGCAGATTGGGTTCGGCGGCAAGGAGAGCCGCCCGGCGTTCGATGAGGTCTTGTCTGGATGGTGCAGCGGACATGACGTTTCCTTTCTTGAGGCGTCTTCCTAGTTGAGAGCGAAGCGCACGGGGATATGGACGAAGGCGGCGACGGGCCTGCCGCCGCGACGCTCGGGTTCGAATTGCCATCCGCGTGCGGCGCGGATCGCGGCGTGGTCGAGAAGTGCATAGCCGGAGCTTTCGAGCAGCGAGACTTCCGCGGGGTTGCCCGCGAGATCGAGCTTCACGCGGATCATCGCGGTACCCTCCTGACCGAGATCGCGCGCCCGGCGCGGATAGACCGGCGGGCGCGGCGAGGCGCGGTAGCGGGGCTCGGTAATGATGATTTCATCGTCCGTGGCACCGGGCGATTGCGTCATTCCGAAGGCGGCGCCTTCGCCCTCTCCATTGCGCGGATCGGGCTGGGCAAGCGATGCAGTTTGCGATGCCGCTTCAGTGCGATTGACGGCCTGCCGCGCTTCGGCGATGCGATGCTGCGGCTCGGGTTTCGGTTCTGGTTGCGTTGCCACGGGCTCGGGAAGCGTCACCGCTTCCTCGACGGGCGCCGGAAGAATTTCGTGTTGCGGCGCGCCGGCGGCCGGCGGCATGGCAGGAATGGCCCGGGCGGGTGCCGGTGCGGCCAGTTCGATGAAGGTGAGCGACAGTCCGTCAAGCTCGCCCTGCGGTGCATTGGATCCGCCCGACTGCCACCAGGAGAGAAGTATTGCGGCAACGGACACATGAAGTGCGAGCGAGGCCGCCACTGGCAGACGCAGCGCACGCGGCGAGAGAAAGAGGGGCGAGGACCCTCCCTCCCTTGCCATGTGGCGCATGCTTGCGGTGGCGGCCATACTCATTCTTGTCGGGCCTCTAGAAGCGCAGCGTCGCGTTGACGCCGAAGTTCCGGCCAACCTGGGCATAGTTGCCGAGGTTCACATTGTTCGCGGCGAGCCCCACGACATCCTGCGAGATGTAGTATTCCTCGTCGAAGATGTTGAAGATGCCGGCATTCACCGTGATGCTTTCGTTCACGTCGTACCAGGCGGTAAAGTCCACCACCGTGTAGGACGGAGCGACGAAGGCCGGTTGCGCGACGCCATTGACGAGAACCGTCGGCGGAATGCGGTCGTGACGTTCGGCGTGTGTCGTCATCAGTTCCGCGCCCCAGGCATTGCCTTCCCAGGCAAGGCCCGCGACGAACTTCAGCGGATCGACGGAATCGAGCGGCTGACCTGTCGCATCGTTCTCGCCGCGTGCATAGGCGACACTGCCCTTGAGGGCCCATTCCGGCAGGAAACGGTATTCGCCGCGTGCTTCGGCGCCGTAGATCGTGACGTCCGAAACGTTCTGATACTGGAACGTGGTGAGACCGGGCGGCGGCGCGGAGGCAACCGTGACGCTCTCGATGAAGTCGTCATACATGTTGTAGAAGCCGGCGACCGAGAAGCTCGATCCGTCGCGGAACTTGCCGCGCAGGCCCGCCTCGAAGCCATCGCTCGTCTCCGGCTTCAGGTCCGGGTTCGGAATGATCTCGTAGAACGACGCCGCATTTGCATAGCCGAAATTGGCATTGTCGTAGGGCGGCGCACGGAAGCCATGCGCATATTGCGCAAAGAGCGTGTATTCCTCGTTCACATCGAAAGTGAGGCCGAGCTTAGGCGACACTTCGGTTTCCGTCATCTCATGGACGGCGAAGGCACCTGCGCTCGCATTGGCAAAAAGCTGATCGGGCTTCGGCTCAAGATGGTAATAGTCGAAGCGCAGCGCCGGCGTGACGTTGAGGCGGCCGAAGTCGATGCTGTCCTGAACGAAAATACCGGCCTTCGTCGTATTCGTGTCGGGAAAGTTCTTGTTCGGATAGACCTCGCCCGCGACGATATTCGTCGTTACATTCGTCGTCAGGTTCGTCTGCGTGCGGAAGCGCGGCCGCGACGTTTCGGTGTAGTCTGCGGTGAGCCCGTAGGTGATCTCATGCGTCTGGCCGAAGAACTCGCGCGTGAGATTGAACTGGAAGTCGGCCGCCCAGATATCCTGATAGAAGCCGAAATCCGAAACGCGGAGGAACTGCGTCGGGCCCGTCTGGCGAAGCTGGACCGTATTCTCGTTCCGGTCGACCTTCGTGTAGGAAAGCTTGTACTCCGCGCTGTCGGCGAGGGCGAACGGTTCGTTCTGCGAGAAGGTCGCTGCGAAGGACGACCGCTTGGTCACGTCTTCGGCAATGGATGAGAGCGTCGTCGTGCCGAAGGCCGTCGTACGATCGGTGAGAAGATCGATTTCCTCCTCGCGTTCGTTGAACTCGCCGGTCAGCTTGAGCGAATTGCCCCACAAACCGTTGAAGACGAGCTTGCCGAGGAAGGCGTTGGACCACCAGTCGGACGGGTTAGGCGTCGCATTGCTGTTCGGTTCCACTTCCTCGCCGTCGCGGCGTGTATAGAGGCCGAGCATTTCGACATTGCCGGCGCGCTTCGCTCCGGTCAGCGTTTCTGAGAAGGTCTTGCCCGCACTTGTATAGCCGCCCTTGATGCTGGCGAACCAGTCCTTGCCCGCGCCGTCGAGATAGTCGGCCGGGTCTTTCGTCTCATAGGCGACGATGCCGCCAAGACCGTCCGAGCCGTAAAGCGCGGATGAGGGCCCGCGGATAATTTCGACTTTCTTCATGCTGTCGAGGTCGAAGAAGTCGCGGGTGTAGCTCGACGGGCTGCCGATATTGGAGCCGGGAAAATCGGGCGTGTTGAGCCCGTCCACCAGCACCAGCACGCGGTTTCCGCCGATGCCGCGAATGGTGAAGTTCGTCGCACCGCCGCGATTGGGTGCATTGCCAACCGAAATGCCGGGTTCGTAGCGGATGATGTCCTGCATCCGCACGGCGTTGCGCCGTTCGAGTTCTTCGGCCGTGATGACCGAAACCGTGCCCGCGACATCGTTGATTGCGGTGTCGTTACGCGTCGCCGTAGAGGTGACGGTGTCGAGCTGCGTTGCGCGCGGCTTCGTCTGTTCGCTGTTGGAAGATGCGGTGTCCTGCGCCTGCGCCGTGGAGATGGCGGCAAGCGAGGCCGATGCGAGTAGGAGCGAGATAAGGGATCGCCGTCCCGTCAATCTGTTCATTGCCAGTCCCAGTTATGCGTGAAAAAGCATTCCTGGCTGGCTGGCCCCCGCATGGGTGCAGGTCTGGCTGGCTCGGCTGCTTGCAGTGTTTGCGGTCCGGCCCCCGGCCGGCCCGTCTCACTTGATGAGGATCAGCTTGTTGCTGCTGGTCAGCCGCAGGCGATATTGCTCCTCGCCATGCCGGATGATGACTTCCCGCCCCTCGCGGAACAGGT
>JAJLKS010000456.1:0-1279 GCA_033838765.1 Alphaproteobacteria bacterium | reverse complement strand
GCCTCGTCAACCGCGTGGTCCCGGCAGACGACCTCCTGCCCACCTGCCGCAAGCTCGCCGACGACATGCTCTCCGTCGTGCCGGAATGCCTGCCCGCCTACAAGAAGCTGATCGATGACGGCTTTGCCGAAGATTTCGGCACCGCGCTCAAGACCGAGCGCCGCACCTCAAGCGCCGCCAACAAGGCGGTGACGCCGGACGCCGTTGCCGAACGCCGCAAGGGCATCCAGGAACGCGGCAAGCAGCAGGCGGGGTGAGGGTTACACGCCCACAAATTTCAGCAACGGATCGTAGTCGCCTGCATCCGCTGCGCGCAGGGCGGCGATGTAGGCGCTGCGACGTTCATTCGTATGCAGAAGATCGTGTCCCGCTGCCCAGTCGATAGCCGGATGTCCGAAGATGTTTTCCAAGTATAGATCGGTTGCGATACGTGCGTGACGGCCGTTGCCATTCGGAAACAGGTGGATGAACACCAACCTGTGATGGAAGCGCGCAGCAGCCTCAAGCGGCTGATAAGTGCGATACCCCGCCCAATAGCGAGCGTCGTCCAGAAGCATCCGCAATTCGACGGCAACCATGATCGGATCGATGCCGATATTTTTCTCTGTCCGGCGGAATTGACCGGCCCATTTCCACACCTGCCCGAAGAGACGGCGATGCAAATCGCGGAGGAAGTCTTCGGTGAGCACGTCGCGGGTTAGGCGTCGCGACAGCCAGAGCAGACCATCCTGAATGTTTGCCTGCTCCAGTTCGTTGAGTTCGCCGCGTGTCGTGACATGGCGAAAGCGCAGGCCTTCGCGCTCATCGGGATCGAGCGGCGTGGCGCCGTCCGGCTCCAGACCCACGCCGCTCATTTCTCCGACCAGAAGCCCGGCGGCGGGTCTTCCATCAGTTCGCGTGCGAGGCGCTCGACCTCGGCGCGGTTTTTCCGCTCCGGCAGGGCCTGTTTTTCCAGCGCCATGTGGATGCTCGCCTTGGCGACAATCGCCTCGGCTTTCTTTCGCGCCTGCGCGGCGACGAGGCTTTCGATGCGGCCATCAGGCGGCACGATTGCATAGACAAACCGGCAGCCCATCGCCTCGGCGAATTGCTCCATCGCCTTCAGCGTGATCCCGCCTTCCGCTTCTGAGCGCTCGGCTTGCGAAACGCGGGCGCGGGTGACGCCGAGGCGGCGCGCAAGTTCCGCCCCCGACATACCGAGCGCCTTGCGGACGGTCGCAAGCCAGCCATCGCGGGGCATCGCAATGCGGGCCAGCGGCGCGGCGCCATCGACAAGGGC
>JAJLKS010000455.1:0-2226 GCA_033838765.1 Alphaproteobacteria bacterium | reverse complement strand
CGCGCCCGCTCGACGAACTGCGCCGGGGTGAAACCTGTTTCGGAAGCGAAGTGGCGGGCGAAACTCCGTTCGCTCATCGCCGCACGGGCGGCAAGCGCAGGAACGGAAAGATCGGCACGCGGATTTTCGACGATATAGGTGCAGATGCGCGCAAGCCGCTCATTGCCGACATGCTGGGCGGCAAGCTGTGCGGAAAATTGCGACTGGCCGCCGGGGCGCATCAGATACATCACGTGATGGCGGGCAAGCGTGAGCGCCATGTCGCGGCCGAGATCTTCCTCGATGAGCGCAAGCGCAAGGTCCATGCCCGCGGTGACGCCGGCGCTCGTCCAGAACTTGCCGTCGCGGATATAGATCGCATCGTCATCCACCGCGACATCCGGGAAGCGCTGCCGCATCGCCGGCGCATAGGACCAATGGGTCGCGGCGCGGCGCCCTGCGAGAAGCCCTGCCGCTGCGAGAATGATCGCGCCCGTGCAGATGGAGACAACACGCCGGGCAGACCCTGCCGCCTTGCGCACGAATGCGAGCAGCGGCTCGTTTTCCATCTGCTCCCGCGAGCCATTGCCGCCGGAGACGATGAACGTATCGACCTGCGCAAGTTCATGTGGATTGAAGTCGTCAAATCCCTTGCTCGCCGTCAGCGCGAGGCCACAGGTCGTGCCGATAGCGCCCGGGCGTTCCGCCACCAGCTCGATTGCGTAGGCGGGCTGACCGGTGGCGGCGTCAACCGCCGCCGAGAAAAGCTGAACCGGACCGGCTATGTCGAGGATCTGCGCATCCTCATAGATGAGCATCAGCACCCGGCGGGGCTCGCTTTTCATCTGCGTTCTGGGCGGCGATTTGGCGGCTCTGGACATACATGGCAGCCTATGCCCGCTTCGGCCTAGCGGAAATGACAAAGAGCAAGCAAATTCGGCCAAACAGGGCAAATGAAAAGGGCGGCCTTTCGGGCCGCCCTCTCATTGCAGGTATCAGGCAGGATCAGGCCGCGGCCTTTTCCTTGCCCGGCGCGAAGCGGCTGTAGAAGGTTTCGCCCTTCGAGGCCATGTCGCGCAGGAGCTTGTTCGGCGTGAAGCGCGGCCCGTATTTCTGGGCGAGCCTGTCGCACTGCTCCACGAAGGCTGCCGTGCCGACCATGTCGATCAGCGAGAGCGGGCCGCCGGCCCAGGGCGCGAAGCCCCAGCCGAGGATCGCACCGACATCGGCATCGCGCACGTCCGTCACCACGCCTTCCTCGAAGCAGCGGGCCGCTTCCAGCGCCTGAATGTAGAGGAAGCGGTTTTTCAGCTCCTGCACATCGAGGTCTTCCGGGTTCCGGGATTTGCCGATGAGTTCGGCGAGGCCCGGCCAGAGCTTCTTCTTGCCGTCCGCCGGATAGTCGTAGAAGCCCTTGCCCGCCTTCTTGCCGACGCGGCCGAGATCCACCACCATCTTCTTGACGAGATCGTCCGCCGGCGAGCCGACATACTTGTCGCCGAGGTCCTTCTTCGTCTGTTCGCGCACCTTGTAGGCGAGGTCGAGCGAGACTTCGTCGTTGAGCGCAAGCGGCGGCATGGGCATGCCGGTCATGCGCCCGACATTCTCGATCATGGCCGGCGGCACGCCTTCGCCGAGCATGGCCAGGCCCTCGCCGACATAGGTGCCGAAGCAGCGCGAGGTGTAGAAACCGCGGCTGTCGTTCACCACGATCGGCGTCTTGCGGATCTGCTTCACGTAATCCATCGCCTTGGCGAGCGTTTCGTCGCTCGTCTTCTTGCCCATGATGATTTCGACAAGCTGCATCTTGTCGACGGGCGAGAAGAAATGGATGCCGATGAAGTTCTCGGGCGTCGCCGAGGCTTCGGCAAGGCCGGTGATCGGCAGGGTCGACGTGTTCGAGCCGTAGATGCCGCCTTCAGCGAGTTGCGGTTCGGACTTCTTCGTCACATCCGCCTTGATCTCGCGGTTTTCGAAGACCGCCTCGATGACGAGATCGGCGCCCTTCAGGTCATCGTAATTCGTCGTCGGCTTGATGAGACCAAGCAGCTTGTCGGCCTTTTCCTGCGTGGTCTTGCCGCGCTCAAGCGCCTTCTTCAGAAGCTTTTCGGAATAGGCCTTGCCCTTTTCGGCATTTGCCTGATCGGTGTCGAGGAGCACGACTTCCATACCTGCCTGCGCCGACACATAGGCGATACCTGCACCCATCATACCGGCGCCGAGGATGCCGAGCTTCTTCACCTGGAA
>JAJLKS010000454.1:0-1994 GCA_033838765.1 Alphaproteobacteria bacterium | reverse complement strand
CGCGGTGGCCGCCGCGCTGGTGACCGGTGAGCGCGCGGGCATACCCGACGATGTATCCGAGGATCTCAGGTCGGCAGGTATCTATCACGTGCTGGCCATTTCGGGGCTGCATATGGTGCTGTTCGCCGGATCGTTCTTCTGGGCGGTCAGGGCTGTGCTGGCGCTGGTACCCGGGCTTGCGCTGCGCTATCCGATCAAGAAATGGGCAGCTGCCCTGGCCATTCTCGGCGCGGGCTTCTACCTCGCCATATCGGGGGGCGCCGTGGCGACGCAGCGCGCCTGGCTCATGATTACGCTGATGTTCGTTGCCGTGATGCTGGACCGGCCTGCGATCAGTATACGGAACGTTGTGCTGGCCGCAATTCTGGTGCTGCTGTGGCGACCGGAAAGCCTGATCGGCGCCGGTTTCCAGATGTCCTTTGCAGCGGTTGTGGCGCTGATTGCCTTCTATGAAAGCGACCTCGTCCGCCGCTGGACGACCGGTCCGCGCGGCTATGGGCTGGCTGACTGGCCGCGCCTCGCCGCGACATACGCGCTCGGTATAGCGCTCACGAGTATCGTTGCAGGGGCCGCCACCGGCGCCATCGCCGCCTATCATTTCAATCGCATCGCGATATATGGCCTTGCGGGAAACATGGTCGCCATGCCGGTCGTCGGCATTGTCGTGATGCCCATGGCACTTGCCGCCTTGCTGCTCATGCCATTCGGACTGGATACGCCGGCGCTTTGGGCAATGGGCTGGGGCGTCGAAACGATGCTTGGCGTGGCAGAGGAAGTGGCAAGCTGGGGCGGTGCGGACCGGCTCGTCCGCGCGGCACCGCTTCATGCATTGCTGCTCGTCACATTTGGCGGGTTGTGGATGTCGCTCTGGCGAGAGAAGTGGCGCATGGCAGGCGTCTTGCCGATCCTTCTCGGTCTTGCCCTCTGGAACACGGCGCCAAAGCCGGATGTTCTGATAGACCGTGAGGCATCCTTGCTGGCGGCGCGTATGCCTGACGGCAGGCTCGCCCTTACATCTTCGCGGCCCGACTATGCGGCACGGCAATGGCTTCGTCTGGAAGGCGATGGCAGAAGCCCGCGGGACGCCGCTCGCGTTGACGACATGAAATGCGATGCCGGCGGATGCATCTTTGCGGGCAGCGCGGGACGCATCGTCGCCTTTCCGAATTCACTCGGCGCTGTGGCCGATGATTGCACCAAGGCGAATGTCGTGATCGCTCGAGTGCCTGTGCCCTACCGCATGAGAAGAGAATGCGGCGCAGATCTGCTGCTCGACTGGTTTCATTTCTGGCGAAACGGCGCGACAGAACTTACCTTCCGGGAGGACGGAAAGATCGACGTGGTGACGGCACGGCAGTCCCGTGGAGCGCGCCCCTGGGTGCAGCAGCGCGGCCGGGATCAATAGCGGCGCAGCAGTCCCACCAGCTTGCCCTGCACCTTGACGCGATCGGGCCCGAATATGCGGGTTTCATAGGCCGGATTCGCAGCTTCCAGGGCGATTGAGTCGCCCTTCTTGCGAAGCCGCTTCAGCGTTGCCTCATAGCCGTCGACAAGGGCCACCACGATGTCGCCACTCTGCGCAGTGTCGCAGCGCTGGATGAGCACGGTATCGCCATCGAGAATGCCGGCTTCGATCATCGAGTCGCCCTTCACCTCAAGCGCATAATGCTCGCCGGAGCCCAGCAGCGTCAGCGGTACGCTGACCTGATGGCTTTCTTCCTGCAGCGCCTCGATGGGCGTGCCGGCTGCGATCCGGCCCATGACCGAAACCGTCATGGAATCGCCATTGTCACGGGACGGTGCAAGATCGCGGCTCGAAGGCTTTGCCTGGGCGCCACCTTCAATAACGCTCGGGGAGAAACCGCGGCCGCGCGACACGGCGAGGCTCGGCGAGGCGGCCTCAGGCAGCTTCAGGATTTCGAGGGCACGGGCGCGATGGGGCAGGCGGCGGATGAAGCCGCGCTCTTCGAGTGCCGTAATGAGCCGGTGAATGC
>JAJLKS010000453.1:0-2490 GCA_033838765.1 Alphaproteobacteria bacterium | reverse complement strand
CATGCCGCCGGGACCGGACGCATTGCGATTTTCGTATGATTCGAGCCGGGCACCCGCCGCTTCCGCTGCACCGAGAAAGCGCCTGCGCGCTTGCTCATAAGTCTCCGAAAAATACGCGCTCGCCGTCATGGCCGTTCAATGTCCTTTCGGGGCCTTTCCGGCACCCGCTGCGAAATGCTAACAAGGGGAGGCCCTGCGATGGGGCTGCCTTATGCACATCTTTCGCCAATATGACGCGGTGAAGCGGGCAAACGCAAGAAAGCCCGCCATATACACCGGATTGCAGGAATTTTCATGACCCTTGCCAAGCATCTCAAGGACAAATCTCTGCTCAAAACCCGGTGTTTCATCGACGGGAATTGGGTGGGCGGCGATGCGCCGCAGATCGACGTCGCCGATCCGGCAACGGGTGAGGTGATTGCAACGGTTCCCTCGCTCGGCGCGAAGGAGACGCGCGAGGCGATCGAGGCAGCGCACAGGGCGCAGAAGGACTGGGCGGCACGCCCGGCGAAGGAGCGCGCTGCCGTGCTTCGCCGCTGGTTCGATCTGATGATGGAAAACCAGGACGATCTTGCCGCGATCCTGACAGCGGAGCAGGGTAAACCGCTGACGGAAGCAAAGGGCGAGATCGCCTATGCCGCATCCTTCGTCGAATATTACGCGGAGGAAGCAAAGCGCATTTACGGCTCCATCGTACCTGCGCCCACAAATGATCGGCGCATCGTCGTGCTGAAACAGCCGATCGGCGTTTGCGCCGCCATCACACCGTGGAATTTTCCGGCCGCGATGATCACGCGCAAGGCCGGCCCCGCGCTTGCCGCCGGCTGCTCGATGGTGGTGAAGCCTGCAACCGCGACACCCCTTTCCGCATTCGCGCTTGCTGAACTTGCCGCGCGTGCAGGCCTTCCTGCCGGTCTTCTCAGCATCGTCACCGGCAAGGCAGGTGCCATTGGCGGCGAGATGACGTCGAATGCGCTGGTTCGCAAGGTGACGTTCACCGGCTCCACGGAAATCGGCAAGGAACTGATGGCGCAATCCGCCGCCACTGTGAAGAAGGTTGCGCTTGAACTTGGTGGCAATGCGCCTTTCATCGTGTTCGACGATGCGGATGTCGATGCCGCGGTCGAAGGCGCTGTCGCCTCGAAATATCGCAATACCGGCCAGACCTGCATCTGCACCAACCGCTTCCTCGTGCAGGCGAAGGTGCATGACGCCTTCGTGGAAAAGCTGACTGCGAAGGTTGCGGCGCTGAAAGTCGGTTCCGGCTTCGAGGAGGGCGTGGCGCAAGGCCCGCTGATCGATATGGCGGCTGTCGAAAAGGTCGAGGAACATATCGCCGATGCGCTTGCGGGCGGGGCGAAGGTGACGACCGGCGGCAAGCGCCATGCGAAGGGCGGTTCCTTCTTCGAGCCGACCGTCGTGACAGGCATGAAGCCGGAGATGATGGCCTCACGGGAGGAAACGTTCGGGCCGCTCGCGCCGGTCTTCCGCTTCGAGACGGACGAGGAAGCCATTGCGCTTGCGAACGACACACCCTTCGGTCTTGCCTCCTATTTCTACAGCCGCGATATCGGCCGCGTCTGGCGTGTGGCGGAGGCGCTGGAATATGGCCTTGTCGGGGTGAATGCCGGACTGATTTCGACCGAAGTCGCGCCGTTTGGCGGCTTCAAGGAGTCGGGGCTCGGCCGCGAAGGCGGGCCCTGGGGTATCGAGGAATTTCTCGAAGTGAAATATGTGGCGATGGCGGGCCTCTGAACCATGAGCGCCGACGACCAGAAGAAGGCGGCCGCCATTCGCGCTCTCGACTTCGTGAAGCCGGGCATGAAACTCGGGCTCGGCACCGGCTCGACGGCTGAGCATTTCGTCAGCGCGCTCGGCGAGAAGGTGATGCAGGGGCTCGAAATTGTCGGCGTCCCGACATCGGAGCGCACGGCAACGCTTGCCGAAAGCCTCGGCATCCCGCTTTCCAATCTTTTCGACACGCCGCATCTCGACCTGACGGTCGATGGTGCAGATGAGCTTGATGGAGAACTCCGTCTCATAAAAGGCGGCGGCGGCGCGCTGCTGCGCGAGAAGATCGTCGCAACCGCGTCGGACCGCATGATCGTGATCGCCGATGCGTCGAAAGTCGTGAAGCGGCTGGGGGCCTTTCCGCTCCCTGTGGAAGTTGTGCCTTTCGGCGCATCCGTGACGGCGCGAAAGATCGCGGAAGTGGCGGGCGCGCTTGGCTGCGCGGGGAAGATGTCGCGCCGGGCCGATGAGTACGGCGAGCCTTTCTTCACCGATAACGGCAATTTCATCTATGACTGCGAATTCGGGGAAATCCCGGACGCCGACGCGCTCGCCCCGGCGCTTAACCGTATTCCCGGGGTCGTGGACAACGGCTTGTTTGTGGGCATCGCAACGCTTGCCATTGTAGGAACGCCATCGGGCACCGATATCATCGTGAAGAAGTGAGCCGCTGCGCCGGGAAAACGACATGACAAAATA
>JAJLKS010000452.1:0-3892 GCA_033838765.1 Alphaproteobacteria bacterium | reverse complement strand
TTCGGCCTGTCGGATGGCGGCGCGCATTGCGGCGTCATCTGCGATGCGAGCTTCCCGACCTACATGCTGACGCACTGGGTGCGCGACCGCGCGCGGGGACCCCGTCTGCCGCTCGAACAGGTGGTGCGCATGCAGACGCATGACACCGCCCGGCTTTACGGCCTCAACGATCGCGGCGTGATCGCGCCAGGCATGAAGGCCGACATCAATGTGATCGATCTCGACAAGCTCCGTATCCTGCCGCCGGAAATGGTCTTCGATCTGCCGGCCGAAGGACGCCGCATGATCCAGCGCGCCGAAGGCTATCGCGCAACCATCGTGAGCGGCGCTGTCACCTTCGAAGACGGAAATTCGACGGGCGAAATGCCCGGCCGCCTTGTCCGCGGGCCGCAGCGCCAGCGCTCGACGGTGCAGGCCGCCGAATAAGGCTCAGAGGAAGCGGATCGCAAGGCCGAGCGCAGCGGCAAGTCCGAGCACGCTCACCATGCCCATCTTGAACCTCAGCACGGCGACCAGCGCGCCGATGCTGAGGACAAGCGCCCCAATATCCAGCGTCGTCACATCCGGCACCCAGAGCCGAAGCGCCCAGACATGCCGCTCCGAGACCTCGCCGAACAGGACATGCAGGCCGAACCAGATTGCGAGATTCAGAATGACGCCGACTACCGCCGCTGTAATGGCTGTGAAGATGCCGTTGAGACTTTCGACCTTTCTCAACCTTTCGATGTAAGGCGCGCCGAGAAAGATCCAGAGGAAGCATGGCACGAAGGTGACCCAGACGGTGACCAGCGTGCCGGCAATACCGGAGATTACCGGGTTCAGACCCGTCTCCGCGCGGAAAGCACCCAGATAGCCGACAAATTGCAGCACCAGAATGAGCGGTCCCGGCGTCGTCTCGGCAAGGCCCAGCCCGTCGAGCATCTCGCCAGCCGAAAGCCAGCCGTAATTCTGCACCGCTTCCTGCGCCACATAGGCGAGAACGGCATAGGCCCCGCCGAACGTGACGACCGCCATCTGCGAAAAGAAGACGGCCTGCTGCGACAATACGTGGCCGCCGCCGAGGAAAAAGATCAGCGCGGCCACCGGCCCTAGCCAGAGCAACAGCCCGGCGGCGAGCGTACGCGCAGAGCGGAGAACCATGCCGGTTCGCGTTGCCGCCTCGCTCAACGCTCCGTTCCTGGTGCCGCCATCATCCGGCACAGCCGCGGAGATGAGCCCGCTCCGCGCCGCGAAAAATCCGAAAAGCGCCGCTCCTGCAATGACAAGCGGAAACGGAACATCGAAAAGGAAGATTGCCGCAAACGCCGCGGCTGCTACCGCATAAAGAGCGCGCTGTTTCATCACGCGGCTCGCAATCCGGATCAGCGCATCGATCACGATCGCGAAGACGGCAGCCTTGATACCGAAGAAGATGGCTTCGACCGGCGCGAGATCGGCATAGGCGGCATAGAGTACGCTGAGAGCCAGCATTACGGCGACGCCAGGGAGGATGAACATGAGCCCCGCCGCGAGCCCCCCCTTCACGCCATGCAGCAGCCAGCCCGAATAGGTCGCAAGCTGCTGCGCTTCCGGCCCGGGCAGCAACATGCAGAAATTGAGTGCATGAAGGAATTGCGCCTCGGAAAGCCACTTCTTCTCATCCACCAGAATCCGGTGCATGAGCGCGATCTGGCCGGCCGGCCCGCCAAAGCTCAGAAATCCGATCTTCGTCCAGACGCGAAATGCCTCTCTGAAGGGCACCTCGGTTGATTGGGTCATTTCGTTAACTCCGCTCTGGCGTGCAATTCGCGCCGGGCCGCCGCCAATATGGCGGCGATAGCGGAAAACTGCATCATTTGCGTGTCACCATTCCTCCAATGCGATTGACGCCGCAGGCCCGCCTGTGCAGTTTGGGCGCCATCCGAAGACGAAATGGACCTGATTTTGACCAGCGAAGCCGCCGCCCCCGAAATCCCCGAACGCTACCGGGACATCCTCTCTCTGATGAAGGAGGGGCGCAAAGGCATCGCCGAAAAGCGCTGCCGCGACCTGCTCGCAGGCGCACCCGGCGACGTCGATGCGATGTCCCTGCTCGCTTCCATCATCGTCGAGCGCGGCGCGATTGCCGAAGCGGAACAGATTCTTCGTCAGGCCCTCAAGCTCGCGCCGAACGAATCGACCACATGGGTCAATCTCGGCCGGTTGCTGCAGCAAGGTGGCCGCTGGGGCGAAGCCCTCACCCATTACGAACACGCGGCCAATCTCTTCCCGAATCATCCGCAGATCGCGGTCACGCTCGGCCAGATTTACCAGCGTGCAAACCGCTTCTCCGATGCGGAAGCGCAATATCGGCGCGCCATCGAAAATCAGCCTGTTGCCGCATTCCATGTGCAGCTTGGCATGGTTCTGCTTCGTCAGGACCGTTCCGACGAAGCCGTGGAAGCCTTCGAGAAAGCCATCGAACTAAATCCGAACCTCGCGGCGGCCTATGGCAATCTGGGCAATGCCGAACAGAAGCGAGGCAACATGGAAGCGGCCGCCGCGGCCTATGAACGGGCCTGCGCGCTCAATCCGAAGGACACGCTTTCCTATGTGAGCTACGGCATGGCGCGCATGAAGCTCGGCCATGCACGCGAGGCGGCGGAAATCTTCGAACGCACCCTTGCCGTTCACGGGCCGGAACGCCGCGCCGCTGCCTGGCTGCCCTTCGCCCGTGCCCAGGAATTCGGCGAAATGCCGTCCGGCTACCGCGCCGAACTCGGCAAGCTCCTCACACGCGTCACACTCGAAACACCCGATGGCTATGCCAGCATTGCGGACTTCAATGCCGCGCTCGCCAAGGCACTCGACGAAGACCCGACCGTAGCCTGGGAGCCCACCGGCAAGGCGACGCGGAAGGGCGGCCAGACCGGCCTCCTGCTGGACAACCCCCGCGAGCCCTTCATCGCTTTCGAAAAAGCCCTGCGCCGTGCCATCGACGCACATTTCGACAGCATCAAGGTTCAGCCGAAGCATCCCTATTTCAGCCAGGTTCCGAAAACCTATCACCTCGATCTCTGGGGCACACTGCTATCGGAAGGCGGCCACCAGCATTCGCACATCCATGTTGGCGGCTGGATGAGCGGCGTCTACTACGTCGCACTCCCGCCCACGCTTGGTCATGGCGATGCCGGTCAGGACGGCTGGATCGAATTCGGCCACCCGCCGCCGGAATTCGAAGCTGCATTCGAACCGCATACGATCACGCTCGAACCGCGCGAAGGGGACGCCCTGTTCTTCCCCTCCTACCTTTTCCACCGTACCCTGCCCTTCTCGGGAAACGAACGCCGCATCAGCCTAGCCTTCGACGTGAAACCGACAAGCTGGAGTTAGCCGGGCCGCTTCATCGTGAAAACCTCATCCACCACCGAATATTCGTGGTAGCCGAGCCGTGCGATGGGCTTCATCGCAGCGGTATCGACAATGCCGTCTTGTATGAAGCGGTCCTCGATATGCACGCCGACCACCTCGCCAAATACGAGGAAATAGCTGAGGCGGCCATCGCGCCCCGTCATCGGTATGGTCTGTAGCCAGACACATTCGAAATGCACGGGCGCGCCTTTCACGCGCGGCGGCTTCACCATGCGGGACGGCTCCGTCTCGAGGCCGGCAAGCGCGAACTCGTCCACCTCCGGACCCACCGTCGCCGAACTCATGTTCAGCCCGTCGCGCTGATCCCAGGTCGCGAGATTGCAGACGAATTCGCCCTGTTCCTCGGCATTCACGAGACTGTCCTTCCGGCCATAGCTCGCAAAGGCAACAATGTGCGGATCGGTCGAAACGGCATTGAAGAAGCTGTACGGAGCAAGATTGAGAATGCCGTCCCGGCTCACCGATGAAATCCAGCCGATCGGCCGGGGCACGACAAGGGCCT
>JAJLKS010000451.1:0-13265 GCA_033838765.1 Alphaproteobacteria bacterium | reverse complement strand
TGCGTGCCGGACCGATCGAAACCATTGCCTTCGAGCCTCAGCCTGACAGCTACAATCAGCTCTGCGGCAATATCTTCGCCAATGGCCTCAGCGACCATGTGCGCGCCGAACGGGCGGCCTTGAGCGCAGCCGATGGCACGGCGGAAATGGCGGTCGACAGCGACAGCAATATCCATTCATCGCTGCTGACACGGCCGCGCGACGAGGCGCGTTTCGACCGCCGCATCAAGGTGCCGCTCATCAGCTTTGACGGCCACTACCCCGTCGAGAACAGGCGTATTTTTCTGAAGATGGACGTGGAAGGCCACGAACTTGAAGCGCTGGAAGGCATGCGCCTCCTGCTGACGCGCAACAAGGGGAGCCTGCAGATCGAATGCGGCGCAGGCGAGAGGCTCGAAAAGCTGCGGAAGATGATGGCCGAATGCGGCTACCGCGAGACCGGCAATTACGCCGCGAACTACTACTTCTCCAATCTCGACGATTGATTTCGAAGCGGTAATTGGCGTCCCCTAGGGGACTCGAACCCCTGTTTTCGCCGTGAGAGGGCGACGTCCTGGACCGCTAGACGAAGGGGACGGACCAGTTCGGGCGCTCCTTCTATGACGCCGCGCAGGGCGGCGCAAGAGCATTCGTCCGGCCCTCTTGCATCCCCCTCCAATTCCTAGGGGTTGCCCCCTAAAACAAAATCCCCGCACTGCGTCATTCGACCGCACCCGGGCAAATTTCACGGTCCAAAACTCCGCATTTCATTAAATTACGCAAGGGATTTCATATAGTTACACTGCAATCCGATCTCATCCCAAACTACGTGAATGTTTTGCAATGCACAAAAATCACGATTGACAATATGTCATTCTCCGGCGATATTGGCTTCACGAAACGCCGGTCGACCTCCTCCCCGACCGGTTTTCAGATTGCCGCCGGTGCCATCCACCCTCCTCCCCCGGCACCGGCGGCACCCTCACTCCCCAGAAAATCGGCAGCATGAAGAACCGCCCGGCACTTCTCCGGCGCGGCTGGTCTTGTCTGAAATTCGGGAAGGCCTGAAAGCGCGCTTATCGCGCCGCGAAATCGGACATCGGCATGAGAACGATGCGGCCAAGCTCGGCGCCGCTCTTCGGATCGGCCAGGATCACCATATCGGCGTCGCCACCCGTGACATGAATGGCAACGCGCCCCTCGCCCAGCGTGACGGAGCGCACGCTCTGGCCCGGCGCAATACCGATCCGTGTGGCGCCGAAATAGCCGGCAGGAAGCGAAGCGCGCTGCGCCCCGCTCTCCGCCCCGCTGCCGGACAGCCGCCAGACGAAAGCGGCGATCACCACCATGAAGGTGAGCACGAGAAAACCCGACATCATGCCCATGAGGAGCTTGAGCTTGCGCAGCTTCGCCTCGTCGAGCGGCTGACCCGGCTCGACAGCTTCGCGCGACGCGGAACCTTCCGGTGATATAGTCTCGCCCATGATGTCCGCCGCCCTGCCTTCAGCCAATGAAACGCGCCACGCCCTCACCGTCGCTGACGACGAAAGCGGCATGCGCCTCGACAAGTATCTCACGGATGCCCTCGCCCGCAAGTTCGAGGCGGAGAAAAGCACCGACGGCCCGCCCTCTCGTGCTCGCGTGAAACAGCTGATCGAGGAAGGACGGGCGGAGATCGAAGGCACAAGACCGCGCCCGCTCACCGATGCCTCATACCGCGTGAAATCGGGCGAACAGCTGACACTCACCCTGCCGCCGCCCGCGCCCGCAAGACCCGAGGGACAGGCGATCCCGCTCGATGTCGTTTACGAGGATGCAGACCTCATCGTGGTGATGAAACCGGCGGGGCTCGTCGTCCATCCCGCGCCCGGCAATCCCGACATGACGCTGGTGAACGCGCTGATCGCCCATTGCGGCGAAACGCTGTCGGGCATAGGCGGCGAGCGCAGGCCCGGCATCGTCCACCGGCTCGACAAGGAAACCTCCGGCCTGATGGTCGTCGCGAAGACGGACCGCGCCCATCGCGGCCTCGCCGAGCAATTCGCGGCCCATGGCCGCGACGGGAAACTGACCCGCGCCTACAAGGCGCTGGTCTGGGGCGTGCCCTCGCCGAAACGCGGCACTGTGGACGCGAATATCGCGCGCTCAAGCCACAACCGCATGAAGATGGCCGCGCTGAAGCCGCGCACGCGGCGGGACGAGGAGGAGGACGACGGCAACGCCGCCGGCCGCCGCGCCATCACGCATTACGAGGTGGAGCGCGAATTTGCGGACGGTATCGTCTCGCTTGTCGAATGCCGCCTCGAAACCGGCCGCACCCACCAGATCCGCGTGCACATGACGCATATCGGCCACCCCGTGCTGGGCGACCCGACCTATGGCACCGGCATGAAAACCCGCGCCTCGAAACTCTCCGACGAAGCCCGCGCGGCGCTTGCCCGCCTCAACCGCCAGGCGCTCCACGCCTGGCACCTAGGCTTCGAACATCCGGTGACCGGCGAACACCTCAGCTTCGATACTCCGTTGCCGGAGGATATGGCGGAGCTTGTGGGGGAACTGGAGGGAGAAAATACAGACTTCTAGACGCATCAGAATTTATCTACACAACTAGCGATTTCTCCTTTTTCCTGAATCGCCCAACGCCTCTTGCGGCAGTATGTCGAAAACTTGGGGAACCACACCTCCATTCAATTTCTTTGCACTGATTATTGCAGCCTCACGAGACTTGTAGCTCCCGTGTACAAACGGCGGAGCCCCCCTAACGCATTCCACCTGCCAAGGTCGAAGGGTAGATGGGGATCTCTTCACAACAAAAACCAGCGGATGCCCTGATTTCCGGGTCATTCCAATTTTCCAATCACAATTTTTGACATCTACCGATACTTTAATATTGCTATGCATATTTTTCCAAAGGACACCCTTACAACGAATTACACCGCAGAGAACGAAAACACTATGCTGACCCGCGATACAAGCCTGACTGTTGTCGAGCGCATTCGCCGCGATCCGCGCTTCGCAAAGGGAATGCTGAGCGAAGCAGCGACCGTGTTCCTCGGCGGCGAACCGGAAGCTGCACGCCTGATGCTACGCGACATCGTGAATGGCACACTCGGCTTCGAGAATCTGGCTGACCTGACCGGCCTTCCGCCGAAAAGCCTGCACCGCATGCTCTCAAGCCGAGGCAACCCCGCGATGGACAATCTCGCCGCGATCTTCGAGGCGATTACGGGGCATCTGCACGTAAATGTTGAAGCCAAGGCGACGAGCAAGGCTGCCTGAACTCCCCCCTTTAACTCCCGCTCCCCCTCCCCATATAAGCCCTCTGCCGGCTTGGGGGCCTTGAGGCCGATCCCCGTGGTAGGATATGCCTCATGAGGGGTCCGGATGCCATTTTTCCGCCCCTCTTCGGTTATCTTATAGCCCGACCTTATCCGTCGGGTATTATCCGGCAATGGGCCTTGGCTTGAGGCCCGGAACCGACGAATGACAGGGCTCGCGCCTCCCTTCCCCCAAATTCACAAGGGGAGCCCCGCGGGCCGGATTGGGGGCCCAGATGGCCGAAACGAAGTCGAAAATGCTTGCGCCCGCGCCGAACCCGGAAGGGTCGCTGTCGCGCTACCTGCAGGAAATCCGCAAATTCCCCATGCTGGAGCCGCAGGAGGAATACATGCTCGCCAAGCGCTGGAAGGAGCATGAGGACACCGAGGCCGCGCACAAGCTGGTGACGAGCCATCTCAGGCTCGTGGCGAAGATCGCCATGGGCTATCGCGGCTATGGCCTGCCCATCGGCGAGGTGATTTCGGAAGGCAATGTGGGCCTGATGCAGGCGGTGAAGCGCTTCGAGCCGGAGCGTGGCTTTCGCCTTGCGACCTATGCCATGTGGTGGATCCGCGCTTCCATTCAGGAATACATCCTGCGGAGCTGGTCGCTCGTGAAGATGGGCACGACCGCCGCGCAGAAGAAGCTCTTCTTCAACCTGCGCAAGGTGAAGGGCCAGATTCAGGCGATCGAGGATGGCGACCTCCACCCCGAACAGGTGAAGGAGATTTCCGAGCGCCTCGGCGTGACGGAGGACGAAGTCGTCTCCATGAACCGCCGCATGGCTGGCCCCGACAATTCGCTGAATGCGCCGCTCCGGCAGGACAGCGAAAGCGGCGAGTGGCAGGACTGGCTGGTGGACGACACGGCCGATCAGGAAGCGACTCTTGGCGAGGAACAGGAGCTGGACCTTCGCCGCGAAATGCTCGCCCGCGCCATGTCGACGCTGAACGAGCGCGAAATGCACATCCTGACCGAGCGCCGTCTGAAGGACGACCCGGCGACGCTGGAAGACTTGAGCCAGGAATACGGCATCTCCCGTGAGCGCGTGCGCCAGATCGAGGTGCGCGCCTTCGAGAAGCTGCAAAAGGCCATGAAAAACGCCATGCGCGATCAGGCGGATGCGCGGCGCGACGCGCTGGCCGATTTCTGAAGCCGCCACCGGCGGGAACTTCTGGCCGCCTCGGCCGTTCAGTCTGAGGCGGCCTTCGTATTTCGGCTGCTTCTCTCGCCCGGAGGCGCAGCATGATGAACGATCCGGATACGGAACGGACCAGAGGCAGTATCCGCGCCGCGGCGATGCGCGCGGAAACCTCTCTCGCCATTCTGGCCGTCCTTGCCATTCTCTACACGGCCTATCTCGCGCAGAACCTTGTCGCGCCGGTCACGGCGGCGGTCGTTGCAAGCTTCATCCTGATGCCGCTGATGCGGACGGCACCCTTCCGCTTCCTGCCGGATGCGCTTTCCGCGGCCGTCATGGTGGCGGCCATCGTTGCAGCCCTTGCGGGCGCCGCATGGGCGCTTGCGGAACCCGCCGCAGAATGGGCCGGGCGCATTCCGGCCGCCATTACCGAACTGCGACAAAATTCCGGTGACATCGCCGAGCCCGTGGAAGCGATGCGCCGGGCGAGCGAACAGGTCGAGGAACTCACCCGGGGACGCGATGCAGCGCGCGAAGTCGTGGTGCGCGAGGCAAGCCTCGCCGATCAGGCAATGGAAGTCGCGGGCCAGAAGGGTGCCTCTTTCCTCATCTTCATCGTACTGCTCTATTTCCTGCTTGCGACGGGCGAACTGCTGCGCGACCGCGTGATCCGCTCGGCAAAGCGGCTCACGGACAAGGAGAAGGCGCGGCGGATTCTCCGCAGCATGGAGCGCGAAATCTCGACCTATCTCTTTTCGATCTCGCTCATAAACGCAGGCCTTGGCCTTGCCATCGGCCTGTCGCTCTGGGCGATCGGGCTGCCCACGGCGGCGCTCTGGGGCGTGGCGGCGGCGCTGCTGAACTTCGTGCCCTATGCCGGCGCTGCAGCCGGCATGGTGCTGACGGGCTTGGTCGGCTTTATCGCCTTCGACGATCCCGGCCGCGCCGTTCTAGCACCGGCGATCTATTTCTGCTGGAACCTCATCGAGTCGCAATTCGTCACGCCCTCGATCCTCGGGCGTCGTCACACGCTGAACGCGGCTGTCGTTTTTCTCTCCATCGTCTTCTGGGGCTGGATGTGGGGCGTCATCGGCGCGGTGCTCGCCGTTCCCATCCTCGTGATGATGAACACCTGCTTCGCGCAGATCGAACCCTTGCGCAAATTCTCGATCTTTATCGACGGCAGGCCGCTCCCCGGCCAGAACGCGAATGGCAGCCCGCTGCCGGACTAGGCGGCGTCGACGCCAGTGCCGATCTGGCAGGCAACACCCGTGCCGCCGAGGCCGCAATAGCCATTCGGATTCTTCGCCAGATATTGCTGGTGATAATCCTCGGCAAAGTAGAAGGCCGGCGCGTCGAGAATTTCCATGGTGATGGCGGAATAACCCTGCTTCGCAAGCGCAGCCTCATAAGCGGCCTTCGAGGCTTCGGCGGCCTTGCGCTGGCTCTCGCTCGTCACATAGATGCCGGAACGGTATTGCGTGCCGATGTCGTTGCCCTGACGCATGCCCTGTGTCGGGTCGTGGCTTTCCCAGAAAGTCTTGAGCAGCGTCTCGTAGGACAATTTCTTCGGATCGTAGACCACCAGCACGACCTCGTTGTGCCCCGTGCGGCCCGAACAGACCTCTTCATAAGTCGGGTTCGGCGTGAGGCCCGCCGCATAGCCGACCGCCGTCACATGGACGCCCGGCACCTGCCAGAATTTCCGCTCCGCGCCCCAGAAGCAGCCGAGACCGAAATAGGCGAGTTCCATGCCCTCCGGATAAGGCCCCTTGAGATCGGCGCCGTTCACGAAATGCCGGCTCGCTGTCGGAATCTCGAAATCGCGGCCGGGAAGCGCCTCCTGCGGCGTGGGCATTTCGGTCTTCTTGCGGAGATTGAACATGGGCGGCCTCCCTGCGGCTGGATTTCACCATGATTTAGGTCAGCTTAAGCCCCCCGGAAAGGCCTGTCAGCAGGGGAAGGCTTCAGCGCCTTGCCCTTGGGTCAGGCTCCGGGCAAACTGCCGCAAAAGACAGGAAATTCAGGGAGAATTGGCGCCATGGCTGAGCATGACCTCGTGATCCGCGGCGGCACGATCGTCGATGGAACGGGCGCAAAGCCCTTCACCGGCGATGTGGCGATCGACGGCGGCAGGATAAGCGCCCTCGGCCGCGTGGAGGGCAAGGGCCGGCGCGAGATCGACGCGAAGGGCCTGCTCGTCACGCCGGGCTTTGTCGACATCCACACCCATTACGATGCGCAGGCGACCTGGGACCCCTGGCTCACGCCCTCCTCCCAGCATGGCGTGACCACGGTCGTGATGGGCAATTGCGGCGTCGGCTTCGCGCCGGTGAAGCCGGAAGCGCGGAACGAACTCATCGATCTCATGGAAGCGGTTGAGGACATTCCGGGCGCTGCGATGCATGAAGGCATCGAATGGGAGTGGGAGAGCTTTCCGGAATTTCTCGATGCGCTGGACAAGCGCCGCTTCGCCGCCGACATCGGCACGCAGATGCCGCATTGCGCGCTGCGCGTCTATGTCATGGGCGCGCGCGGCATCGACAATGAACCGGCGACGCCGGACGACATCGCGAAAATGCGCGACCTCACTTTCGAGGCGATGCAGGCAGGGGCGCTCGGCTTCTCGACCTCGCGGACAGACTTGCACAACACGCTTAAAGGCGACCCTGTGCCCGGCACGCTTGCCGCCAATGACGAGCTGTTCGGCATTGCGGATGCGTTGAAGCGCCACGGCGCCGGCGTCTTCCAGATCGCGGCGACGCATCGCGAGATGGAAAAGGAATTCGACTGGATGCTGAAAATGGCGAAGGAGACCGGCCGCATGGTCACCTTCCAGGTGCAGCAGATCGACGAGGCGCCGGACCTCTACAGGAAGATGCTTGCGCATCTCGACCGCGCCCGCGCCGAAGGCGTGACCAATATTCGCGGCCAGCATTCGGGGCGGCCGGTCGGCCTCCTCATGGGCTGGCAGACATCCGTTCATCCCTTCATGGGCTTCCCGGAATATCGCCCCTATGCGCAGATGCCCTTTGCCGAGCGGCTCGAGAAGCTGAAGGACCCGGCAGTGCGCGCCGCGATCACGAGCGGCAAGAACGTGGACAAGCTCGGCGCCTTCGGCCAGTTCATCACCACCTCCTTCCACAAGATGTATCCAATGGGCGAGCGGGAGAATTACGAGCCCTCACCGGATGACAGCGTGGCCGCTATCGCCAAGCGCCATGGCAAGACGCCAACGGAAGTCGCCTATGACGCAATGATGCTGAACGACGGGCAGGCGCTCATCTATTTCCCGCTCTTCGGCTATTCGACCAATGATTTCACCGCCATCGAGGAAACGCTGCGCCACCCGCAGACCGGCATCAGCCTGGCAGATGGCGGCGCGCATGTCGGTGCGATATGCGACGGCGGCACGCCGACCTTCATGTTGACCCATTGGGCGCGCGACCGGACGCGGGGCGCGAAACTCCCCATCGAGGAGATCATCCGCATCCAGACGAAGGATACGGCCGAGCAATACGGCCTTTACGACCGCGGCGTGCTGAAGCCCGGCATGAAGGCCGATGTGAACGTAATCGACTTCGAGAATCTTTCCTTCACGCATCCCGAAATGCGCTTCGACCGGCCGGCCGGAGGCCGCCGCCTCTGGCAGGGCGCGAAAGGCTACCGCGCGACGATCCTCTCCGGCGTCGTCGTGGCGGAGAATGACGAGCCGACAGGCGAATTGCCGGGCAGGCTCATTCGTGGGGTGCAGGGCACGCCGGCTTAAGGTTTCATCTTCCCCAGAAATCGCGCCAGCGCCGCCCAGGGCTCGATGGTCCAGCTGCCGAGCGCGGCGCCCGAGGGCGAGGAGACCACAAAGACCTCCGGGAAATCCGGCACACGCCGCTGATGGCCATACTGAATGCGGCCCGTCGGCACGCCCATCCAGACGCTTGCCGCCTTCTTCGAGGTGAAGGCGATCACGCGCGGGCGGCATCGCCGCATCTCCTCATCAAAGCGTTCCACTTCATAGAACTCCGGGTCGATCTCGTGATCCATGCCGGCCGCACGCTTCGCCAGATCCGTGAAGCCGATACCGAGATGGATAAGCTCGGCATATTGATGCGGCTCGTAGATGACCGGCGTGAACCCGGTTTCATACAGTGTGGCCCAGAAACGGTTGCCCGGATGCGCGTAATAAGCACCAAGCGCGGCGGAGCGGCGCGAGGGCGCGGTGCCGGTGAACACGACGTCGAGACCGGGGACCAGCACATCCGGCAGCTTCTCGCCACGCATGTTTCGCCGGAAGGCCATGACGATTTTATTCCGCCGCCTTCCCGCCAAGCGCCTTGTTAGCCGCCTTCACGGCGGCATCCGCTTCTTCCAGATAGATCTCGCCGCCGGACTTGCGGAACTTGTCGGACATTTCCGCCATGCCGCTCTCGGCATAGTCGCGAACTTCCTGTGTGATCTTCATCGAGCAGAATTTCGGACCGCACATGGAGCAGAAATGGGCGACCTTGTGCGCTTCCTTCGGCAGCGTGCGGTCGTGGAATTCCTTGGCGCGTTCGGGATCGAGCGCGAGGTTGAACTGGTCTTCCCAGCGGAACTCGAAGCGCGCGCGGGAAAGCGCATCGTCGCGCAGCTGCGCCGCCGGATGCCCCTTGGCAAGGTCGGCGGCATGGGCGGCGATCTTGTAGGTGATGACGCCTTCCTTCACGTCCTGCCGGTCCGGGAGACCCAGATGCTCCTTCGGCGTCACATAGCAGAGCATAGCCGTACCGAACCATCCGATCATGGCGGCGCCGATGCCCGACGTGATGTGGTCGTAGCCCGGCGCGATGTCGGTGGTGAGAGGCCCGAGCGTATAGAAGGGCGCGCCGCCGCAATGTTTCAGCTGCTTGTCCATATTGACCTTGATCTTGTGCATCGGCACATGACCCGGTCCTTCGATCATGACCTGGCAGCCCTTCCTCCACGCGATCTGCGTCAACTCGCCCAGCGTTTCCAATTCGGCGAATTGCGCTTCATCGTTCGCATCGGCAATGGAGCCGGGGCGGAGCCCGTCGCCCAATGAGAAGGATACGTCATAGGCGCGCATGATGTCGCAGATTTCCTCGAAGTGCTCGTAGAGGAAACTCTCCTTGTGATGCGCGAGGCACCACTTCGCCATGATCGAGCCACCGCGAGAGACGATGCCCGTGACGCGCTTCGCGGTGAGCGGCACATAGGCGAGGCGGACGCCCGCATGGATCGTGAAATAGTCGACGCCCTGCTCCGCCTGCTCGATCAGCGTGTCGCGATAGACCTCCCATGTGAGGTTCTCGGCAATGCCGTCGACTTTTTCCAATGCCTGATAGATCGGCACGGTGCCGATGGGAACGGGCGAATTGCGGATGATCCACTCCCGCGTGTTGTGAATGTTGCGGCCGGTGGACAGGTCCATGACATTGTCCGCGCCCCAGCGGATCGCCCAGACCATCTTGTCGACTTCCTCTGCAACCGAGGATGCAACCGCCGAATTGCCGATATTGGCGTTGATCTTCACCAGGAAATTGCGGCCGATGATCATCGGTTCGAGTTCCGGGTGATTGATATTGGCCGGGATGATGGCGCGGCCGGCTGCGACTTCAGAGCGCACGAACTCCGGCGTGATGAATTCCGGGATATCGGCACCGAAGCTCTCGCCTTCGGCGATCTTGTGCGCCGCGTTTTCCAGCGCGGCCTTGCGGCCCATATTCTCGCGCTCGGCGATGAAAGCCATCTCGGCGGTGACGATACCGGCTTTCGCAAACTCATATTGCGTGACGGGATGGCCCGGTAGCCCGCGGCGCGGTCGGTTCAGGATCGGGAACGCTCGCGCGAGGTGTGCCGCGCCCACATTGCCATTGTCCTCCGGCTTCACCTCGCGGCCATCATAGAGCTCCGTACCGCCACGCGCATCGATCCAGGCTTCACGGTGACGGGGGAGACCTTTCTCGACGTCGATGTCCACCGTCGGATCGGTGTAGGGCCCCGACGTGTCGTAAACGCGCACCGGCGGCTCCTTTGCCGAGGGATGCAGCGAGATTTCGCGGAACGGCACCTTCAGATCGGGGAAGCCCTCCGGCGAGGTGAACACCTTCGTGCTGGCGGGAAGCGGGCCGGTGGTGACTTCCGGCAGCGCGTCCTTCTGGGCGTGAATATTCATGTGGCTACTCCTGGATACGCTGCTTCAACGCCACGCTGGCTACGAGACCTGCAAGCGACAACGCGAAGATGATTCCGATAATGATCGTCAATTGATCGAAGGGAATATTGGTGGTGGCAGCCGCCTCCGGCGTCGGTTCGATCAGCTTGCCAAAAAAGCTCGGATAGAGCATGCCGGCGGTCCCACCCCAGGCGCCTGCAAAGGCGGCGCGGCGCGCGAAGGTGTCCCGCGCCATCAGCAGCCCCGTGACGACAAGAGGAATGCCGATTGCAAAATCATCGAGCACGAAGACGATGGGCCGGCCCATGCCCCAGCTTCGGTAAAGCTCGCCGCACATCAGCGGCAGACCAAGGAAAACGGCAAGAACCCGCCAGAATATCATCCATCCCTCCCGCAATGTCGGGGCATGGGTGGCGGAGAGCGGGCGCAACCGGCAACTGAAAACCCGTCCCTTCGCCAGCATGACCCGGATCAGGTTCTAAGGGTGGTGAGCCGGTATCAGGCCCATCTCAGCCGACTGCCGCCGGCCCCCCTCGGTTGGCCTGAGTGTGACTCTCGCGGCCGCGCAGGTAAAGCGAAGATCGGCTAGACTGAATAAAACAGCGGAGGGAACGCCCATGACCGTCGAAATTGCCATGCTGTTCTGGGCGTCAGTGCTGGGCCTCGTGCAGGTCGGCGCGCAGAGCTTCGCCTTCAAGGCGCAGGTGGGGAACGCTTATACGGTCGGTCCGCGGGACGAATACCGCCCGGCGACCGGCCTTGCAGGCCGCATGGAACGCGCGCTCCGGAACTTCCTCGAAACTTTTCCGATCTTTGCCGCCGTCGTGCTCGCCGTTTACGCCACGGAACGGTCGAGCCAGTGGAGCGAGATCGGCGCACAGGTCTATTTCTGGGCGCGCCTTGCCTATCTCCCGGCCTATGCGGCAGGTCTTCCCTGGATACGCACCTTCATCTGGCAGATTGCGACCATCGGCATCGTGCTCTGCATGGTCCCCCTCTTCGACAAGGCGCTGCTGACTGTGCTGATGGAATGAAATGAGACGATTCTCCTCTGCCAGCAGGCAGCAGAGTAAACGAATCAGTCTACGGATGAAGTTCCGGATGCGGGGAGCGCGAATCGGGCGTAGGCTCGGTCCCGGTGGCAACCAACCCGGGGAGGAAACCCATGTCGGTGGAACTCTGGTCGCTCGTCTGGGGCGGCCTTCTGCTCTTTATCCTGATAACACTTTCAGCCAATGCCAATGTAAAAGCCATGGGCATGGGCTGGGGCATCGGCAATCGCGATGAGCCGGCAACGACCGGCGGCTGGGGCGGACGCGCGCGGCGCGCCTATCTCAACCATCTCGAAAACCTGCTGATCTATGCAAGCTTCGCGGTCCCGCTCGTGATGATCGGCGGCAGCTCGTCGCTCAGCGTGCTTGGCGCGCAGATTTTCATCATCGCCCGTGTGCTCTATGCGATCATCTATGTGGCGGGTCTGACGGCGGGCGGCATCCGCACCATCGCCTGGCTTGGCGGCGTCATCGGCTATGCGATGGTCTTCATCGCGCTTCTTCAGACGGCGATGTAGATTTTCTTCGTGCTCAAAAAGAAAGGCGCCGGAATTTCCGGCGCCTTTTTCATTTTGCCGCCTCCCGCCGATCAATCCGCGAACGGATCGGTCATCAGGATCGTGTCTTCACGGTCGGGCGAGGTGGAGAGAAGCGCCACCGGGGCCCCGATCAGCTCTTCGACATAGCGGACATATTTGACGGCCGCCGCCGGAAGCTGCGCCCAGGAGCGCGCGCCCTGCGTGCTGCCCTGCCAGCCTTCGAGCGTTTCATAGACCGGGGTCACCTTCGCCTGCGCTTCCTTGCCAGCGGGGAAATAGTCGAGCCGTTTTCCGTCCATCTCATAGGCGACACAGACCTTGATCTCGTCGAAACCGTCCAGCACGTCGAGCTTCGTCAGCGCAATACCGGTGATACCGCCGGTGCGGATCGCCTGCCGGACCACGACGGCATCGAACCAGCCGCAGCGGCGCTTGCGCCCCGTGACCGTGCCGAATTCATGGCCGCGCTCGCCGAGCCGCTGGCCGACTTCATCGGTGAGCTCGGTCGGAAACGGGCCTTCGCCGACGCGCGTCGTATAGGCCTTGGTGATGCCGAGCACATAGCCGATGGCGCCAGGGCCGACGCCGGAGCCGCCGGCCGCCTGCCCCGCCACGGTGTTCGACGACGTGACAAAGGGATAGGTGCCGTGATCGACATCGAGCATGGTGCCCTGCGCGCCTTCGAAGAGGATGCGCTGGCCCTCGCGCTTTGCCTCATCGAGCACGCGCCAGACCGGCGCCGCAAAAGGCAGGATGCGCGGCGCGATGTCGAGCAGCGCCTTGACGATGGGCGCCGCCTCGAACTCCTCAAGCCTGTTGCCGCGGCGCAGCGCATTGTGATGGGCGAGCAGCCCCTCGACCTTGATCGCAAGCGAGGCAGGGTCCGCAAGGTCGATCACACGGATGGCGCGGCGGCCGGCCTTGTCTTCATAGGCCGGACCGATGCCGCGCTTCGTCGTGCCGATCTTCACACCCGAATTCGAGCCCTCGCGCATCTCGTCGAGTTCGCGGTGGACGGGCAGGATCAGCGCCGCATTTTCGGCGATCTTGAGGTTCTCGGGCGT
>JAJLKS010000450.1:0-5651 GCA_033838765.1 Alphaproteobacteria bacterium | reverse complement strand
ACTTCGCCCTGCCGCGCCCCATGCGCTACGACGAGAACCGCAACCGGGAAGCGGCGATAGATCGCGTCGCCAAAGCGCGCGAGAAGGCGCTGCAATAGGCCGCACTGGATTTCCGTCCGCCGTCGCCTACATGGAGTCGGCTAATCATGAGAAGGAGTACCGATTTGAAAAGGACAGCCCTCGCGCTTTCGCTTGCCCTCGCCATGCCCGCTTTCGCCGGCAGCGCCTTTGCCACGGACGACCGCATGCCCACATCCACCGAGCTTGCGAAGATCACGGCCTCGCTTCAGGCCGCAGGCTATACGAGCTGGGAAGAAATCGAGTTCGATGACGGCCGCTGGGAAGTGGACGACGCCATTGCCGCCGACGGCAAGGAATACGATCTGAAGCTCGATCCCGAAACCTTCGAGATCGTCTCCACCCGCCTCGACGATTGACGTCAGCCGAACCGCGTCCTGTCATGCGGCGCGGTGAAATCCTCGATGGGCCCCGCGGGTACGATGCCTGTGGGGTTTATCGTTTTGTGGCTGCCGTAATAATGCTGCTTGATGTGATCCATGTTCACCGTCTCCGCAACGCCCGGCACCTGGTATAGCTCGCGCATGTAGTTTGCGAGGTTCGGATAGTCCGCGATGCGCCGCAGGTTGCATTTGAAGTGCCCGTGGTAGACGGCATCGAACCGGATCAGCGTCGTGAAGAGCCGCCAGTCGGCCTCGGTGATCCTGTCGCCTGCGAGATAGCGCTGCGTCCCGAGCCGTGCCTCCAGCCGGTCGAGGTCCTCGAAGAGCACCGTCGCTTCCTTCTCGTAGACGGATTGCTCGGTGGCAAAGCCCGCCTTGTAGACGCCGTTGTTCACATGGTCGTAGACGGCCTTGTTCACGGCGTCGATCTCGCCGCGCAGATCTTCGGGGTAAAAATCGAGATCGTCCTTCACGCCGTCGAGTCCGTCGAATGCCGAGTTGAACATGCGGATGATCTCGGCGGATTCATTCGTCACGATGGTCCGCTTCTGCTTGTCCCACAGCACCGGCACAGTGACGCGGCCCGTATAGTCCTTGTCGGCGAGAAGATAGATTTCATAGAGCCGCGTCTTGCGGTTCACGAAATCGGGGACCGTCGCGCCGTCGGCGCCTTTAAGCGTCCAGCCTTCGTCGAGCATCAGCGGATCGACGACGCTCACGCTGATCTTGTCCTCGAGCCCTTTCAGCTTCCGGAAAATGAGCGTGCGATGTGCCCAGGGGCAGGCGAGCGAAACATAGAGATGATAGCGCCCGGCCTCCGCCTTGAAACCCGCATCGCCCGTGGGCCCCGCGCCGCCATCCGCCGTCACCCAGTTCCGGAACGAGGACTCCTGCCGCTTGAACGCGCCGCCGGTCGACTTCGTGTCGTACCACTTGTCGGTCCATTTTCCTTCGACCAGAAGTCCCATCGTTCCATCCTCCTTGTGTATCGAATGTTCTTCACCTGCCCGCGAGGGGGAGGCAAGGGCGGTCTCTCACTCTTCCGGCGGCAGGTCTGTGAGCACGATCTCCGCATCGTCGAGCGCGATGATCGTCAACGCCTCGATGTCCCGGATCGCCGCGCCCGAACGCTCGCCGACTTCGATGCCGTTCACCTCGATGCGGCCCTTCGCCGGCACGAGATAGGCAAGCCGGCCCTTCTCCAGGACATGTGTCACACTCGTGCCTGCGTCCAGCGTCGCGCCGAGCACTTCCGCATCCTGTGCAATCCATAGCGCTTCCGCGGGCGCATCCTTCCTGCCGCTGGCGAGCGGCACGAGACGTCCCTTGCGGCCCTCCTTCGGAAAGCGCGCCGTCTCCCAGCGCGGTGTGATGCCTTGCCGGTTCGGTTCGATCCAGATCTGGAAGAGCCGCGTGTCCTCGTCCTCGAGGTTCCACTCCTCATGCTGGATGCCGCGCCCCGCCGACATCACCTGCACATCGCCCGCCACCGTGCGGCCTTCATTGTTGAGATGATCGCGATGCGTGATCGCGCCTTCGCGCACATAGGTGATGATTTCCATGTCGCGGTGAGGATGCGGCGGGAAACCCGTCTTCGCGCGGATGAGATCGTCGTTCCAGACGCGCAGTGCGCCCCAGTTCATGCGCGCAGGGTCATAGTAGCGCGCAAACGAGAAATGATGCTTCGCGTCGAGCCAGCCGTGATTGGCGCCGCCAAGTGATTTGAAATCGCGAACTTCGATCATGTTGTCCTGCCTTTCATCAGGAGAGGTGCCCGGCCGGCCCCCGCACCTGAGGGGGAGGGGGGAGGGGAAAGCGGCCGGCCGGGCCCGAAGCTCCGTTACGCGGTACAGTCCACACGGAGCCTCTGAAGTTGGTGTTGATGCCTATGCCGAGAGCTTGGCCGCGATCGCGGCCACATGGGCGCCCTGCTTCTTTGCAAGACTAAGCTCTTTCTCCGTGGGCTGACGGCTGCCATCGCCGCCTGCAAGCGTCGAAGCGCCATAGGGCGAGCCGCCGCGCACTTCGGAAGTGTCGAAGAGTTCCGTGCCGACGGAATAGGGCAGGCCGACGATCACCATGCCGTGGTGAAGCAGCGTCGAGTGGAACGAGGTGATGGTCGTCTCGTTGCCCGCGCCCGTGCCGGTCGAGGTGAAGACGGAGCCCGCCTTGCCCGCCAGCGCGCCCTTCGCCCAGAGCCCGCCTGTCTGGTCGAGGAAGGTCCGCATCTGCCCGGTCATGTTGCCGAAGCGCGTCGGCGTGCCGAAGATGATCGCATCATAATCGGCAAGCTCCTGCGGGGTGGCGACGGGCGCCTCCTGCTCGACCTTCATGCCCGCATTCTTCATCGCCTCTTCGGGCATGGTTTCGGGCACGCGCTTGAGGCTCACCTCGGCGCCGGGCACCGAGCCCGCGCCTTCCGCCACGGCCTTCGCCAGCGTTTCGATATGGCCATAGGAGCTGTGATACAGCACCAGGATTTTCGTCTTTCCGCTCATTCGTCCCTCCATCGGAGGCCCCGTCCGCTGCGGAGGGGCATTGCTGAATTCGATGGATTGGATGTAATTGATTTGCCGGGGAATATAATTACCTTATAGCGGAACATATTGTTGCGCATATAGGAACAATAAGGCCGGACCATGGCAGTCGATCTCAACGGTTTCGCGGTTTTCGTGAAAGTGGCGGAAACGGGCGGCTTCACGGCGGCGGCAGACGCGCTCGGCCTGTCGAAGTCGATGGTGAGCCGCCAGGTCTCGCAGCTTGAGGACGAGCTTGGCGTCCGCCTGCTGAACCGCACCACCCGCCGCATCAGCCTCACGGAAGCGGGCGCCGTCGTCTTCGAGCGCGCCAGCCGCATCGTGTCGGAGGCCGCCGAAGCGGTGGAGGAGGCAAGCTGCGTCGAAGGCGCGGTGCGGGGCACGCTCCGCGTCAACGCGCCCATGACCTTCGGCATCCGCCAGCTCGGCCCCGTGCTGCCGGAATTTCTCGCCCGCCACCCGGAACTGACGGTAGACCTCGCGCTGAACGACCGCCGCGTCGATCTCGTCGAGGAAGGCTTCGATGTCTCCTTGCGCATTTCCGCGCTGACGGATTCAAGCCTGATCGCCCGCCAGCTTGCCCCCGTCGAGCGCCATGTCGTCGGCGCGCCCTCATATTTCGAAAAGCATGGGGTGCCGGAGCGCCCGGCCGATCTGGCATCCCATCCCTTCCTGCTCTACACGCTGCTTGCGCGCCCCACCCATCTCGAAATGGAAAATGGCGCAGGCGAGCGCGAACAGGTTGAGCTTAAGGCGCGCCTCCTCTGCAACAATGCGGATGCGATGCTCGATGCGATTGCGGCGGGCACCGGCCTCGCCCTCCTGCCGGATTTCATAGGCTGCGATCACCTGAGAAGCGGCGTGCTCACCCGTGTGCTGGAAGACTGGTCGGTGCCCGCGCTCACCCTCCACGCCATCTACCCCCACGCCCGCCACCTCTCCGCCAAAACCCGCGCCTTCGTGGATTTCACGGTGGAGAAATTCGGCCCGGGGAAGGCGCCGTGGGGGGGGGGGCATGAGGGGCGGGCAGAAGAACGGTAGACCTCGCCTTACACGTCACACCTCACCATCAGGCCCACCCTCCCCCTGAGGGGGGCTAATATACTTGACGTACCAAACATCCGACCCCATATTAATGGGGAACCGGAAAGGCACGCCAAATGCTCGAACTTACGAACCCCATCTATCTCGACGCCAACAAGGCCCGCGAGCATCTGGAGTCCATTCAATGGCCGGATGGTCCGGCTTGCCCCCATTGCGGTAATTGCGATCAGGTCCGCATTACCAAGCTGGAGGGCAAATCCACCCGTCCCGGTGTCTACAAGTGCAAGGAATGCCGCAAGCCCTTCACCGTGACCGTCGGCACCGTCTTTGAGCGTTCCAAAATCCCGCTCAACAAGTGGGTTCTCGCCTCGCACCTCATGGCAGCGAGCAAGAAGGGTATCAGCGCCCATCAGCTTCACCGCATGTTGGGCATTACCTACAAATCGGCGTGGTTCATGGCCCATCGTATCCGCGAGGCCATGCGCGAAGATCATGGTTCGTCCGGCCCAATGGGCGGCGAAGGCAAGTTTGTTGAGGCCGACGAGACCTATATCGGCGGCAAGGAAACCAACAAGCACCGCTCCAAGCGCAACAGCAAGAACATCGGCGGCATGGGCAAGGAGATTGTCTTCTCCCTAGTGGAGCGCAATGGCCGCGTCCGCTCGCAGCATGTGCCCAGCGTCACCGCCAAAACCTTGCGCCCCATCCTTGTCGCCCAACTGGACGCCAAGACGTTCCTTATGACCGACGATGCGGGCCAGTATCGCCACATGCACAAGGATTTCGCCCATGAGGTCGTGAACCACGGCATTGGCGAGTATGTGCGCGGCGAGGCCCATACCAACACCGTGGAAGGCTATTTCTCCATTCTCAAGCGCGGCATTACCGGCACGTTCCATCATGTCAGCCAGCAGCACTTGAAGCGTTATCTTGCCGAATTTGACTTCCGTTATAACGAGCGCGAAGCCCTTGGCGTCAATGACACGATGCGCGCCCAAGCAATCCTTGCCGGTATCCGTGGCAAGCGTCTCACCTATCGGCGGACTGACGGACCCCGTTACGCTTAAGCAGCGTAAGGCTCACTTTCGACGCTGGCAGAAGACTCGACTCAAATAGCCGATTCGGCCCATCATCCGTATGCGGCTCCAAGGCCCTCGCACGGCATGCGGGCTAACCCTTGGACACCCCGCAGATCATCGGTCCGGTAGCCGGGCTCATACCCCGGAGGCGGAAGCCAACCGATGCCATCGGAAGCGGTTGCAAACGTGGATGATGGGCCGATCAGCCCCCAACGGCGGTTAAACCGTTGGATTGGACGCGATAGTTTCAACCCCTTAGGGCTGAAGCGCGCCGAAGCCCGAGGGTTCAATCATGAACTTCTCGGTACGGCTTGAGATAAAGGTGAATGTCGCCGCCTGCCTATTTGGCTTTGCCGCGATTCTTTCGCTTTTTGTCTGACAAAGAGGGCGGCGCTTTGGCGTCGCCTTCGCCTTTTTTCGGTTGAGGCGGAGTCTTCAGTAGGCGGCGCAATATCTCGTCGCCGCGCTTTTGATCTTTCTTTTCATCGCCACTCATTCGGGCTCACATCGCATGTCACAAAAAGAAAACT
>JAJLKS010000449.1:0-6365 GCA_033838765.1 Alphaproteobacteria bacterium | reverse complement strand
TTTTCTGGGGTGACTAGCCAAACCGACCGGTACTGGCGAGCCATTGGCGCGTTGCCGCAGCGGCGGCGGGAGCATCTGGGCGGAAATCATGGTCATGCGCGCGAATGTCTGAAAAATTGGACAAAAGCGACGGAGGAAAGCCTCAATGACATTTCCATCGCGTCTTCTCTTTTTCGCGGTCCTCGCCCTCATGGGCGCACTGATGCCGCTTGCCGGACTGCTGGCCGAGGAGGGACTGCAGGCCGAAGGAGAAGAACGCGAGCCGCGCCTTGTCCTCGTTTCCACGATCAAGGGCGCGATCGGGCCCGCCACATTCAAGCAGATTGAGGAAGCGATTGCAGAAGCGGGCGACCGCAACGCCGAGGCACTGGTCCTGCGCATCGACACGCCAGGCGGCCTCGTCACATCGACCCGCGACATCGTCAGCGCCATCCTCGCCTCGGACGTTCCCGTTGCCGGCTATGTCTGGCCTTCCGGCGGACATGTGGCGAGCGCGGGCACCTTCATCGTCTATTCGACCGGCATTGCCGCAATGGCGCCGGGCACGAATATCGGCGCGGCAACGCCGGTCATGATGGGCGGCGGCCTGTCCGGCGCACCGCAGCAACCGCCCGCCCGGCCTGCCCCCGCAGACACCGGTGAGGGCACGCCTTCGAACGAGGAAGCGCTGTCGAAAAAGGCGACGAACGACGCCGTGGCACTGATCAAGTCGCTCGCAGATACCCATGGCCGCAATGCCGAATGGGCGGAGGAAGCGGTGCGCGAGGGCTCGAGCCTTTCCGCCCGCGAGGCCCAGGAACAGGGCGTGGTCGAAATCGTCGCCAGCGACATCGACAGCCTGCTCGCGCAGATGGATGGCCGCGAGGTGGTGACGGCTTCGGGCACGAAGGTGCTGGCTACAGCGGGCGCCAATGTGGAGCATGTCGAGCCCGGCTTCATGGTCGAGCTGCTCGCCCTCATCAGCAATCCGAATGTCGCCTTCCTGCTGATGATGATCGGGGTCTATGGCATCATCTTCGAACTGTCGAACCCCGGCACTTTCGGTCCCGGCATTCTCGGCGCGATCTGCCTGCTGCTCGGACTCTATGCCCTCAACCAGCTTCCGCTCGATTATGCGGGCGTGGCGCTGATCGTGCTTGGGCTGACGCTGATGGCGGTGGAAGCCTTCACACCAACCTTCGGCGTGGCGGGCTTCGGCGGGCTCATTGCCTTCATTCTCGGCGCCTCGATGCTTGTCGACAGCGAGAATCCGGACTTCCAGATCTCCTGGTGGACGATTGCCGGCACTGCCATTGCGAGCACCGCCGTACTGGTCTTCCTTCTCGGCTATACGCTGAAGGCCATGCGGCGGCCCGTCGCAACGGGTGCCGAGGAAATGACAGGCGCGGAGGCCCGCGTCCTCGAATGGGCGCAGGGCGAGGGCTATGTCCATATTCATGGCGAGCGCTGGCATGCGCGAGGGCCCGCCGAGCTTGCACCGCAATCGACCGTTCGCGTCGAAAGGCTGGATGGCCTGACCCTGATCGTACGTTAGGCCGCGATACGCAGAAACACACCGGAAAGGGAGGCCACAATGGGCGGCTTTGCACTCTATATTTTTCTGGCGGTCATCGCCGTTGCATTCTTCGTATCGGCCATCAACATCCTGCGCGAATATGAACGCGGCGTCGTCTTCACGCTTGGCCGCTTCACCCGCGTCGCAGGCCCCGGCTTTATCATCATCATCCCCGTCATCCAGCAGATGGTGCGCGTGGACCTGCGCACCTTTGTCGATGACGTGCCGACGCAGGATGTTATCTCGCGCGACAATGTGTCGGTGAAGGTGAATGCCGTTCTCTATTTCCGCATCGTCGATCCGCAGAAGGCGATCCTCAATGTCGAGAACTATCTCGCCGCAACAAGCCAGCTTGCCCAGACGACGCTGCGCTCCGTTCTCGGCAAGCATGAGCTTGATGAAATGCTGTCCGAACGCGACAAGCTCAACGCCGACATTCAGGCCATTCTCGACGAGCAGACAGATGCCTGGGGCATCAAGGTGGCGAATGTCGAGATCAAGCATGTCGATATCGACGAGAGCATGGTGCGCGCCATAGCGAAGCAAGCCGAAGCCGAGCGCCTGCGCCGCGCGAAGATCATCAATGCCGAAGGCGAGCAGCAGGCGGCTGAAAAGCTGGTGGAAGCGGGGCAAATTCTCGGCGGCGATCCGCGCGCCATGCAGCTGCGCTATTTCGCGGCGCTGCACGACATTGCGGGCGACAAGACAAACACGATCGTGTTCCCGTTGCCCGTCGATTTCCTCGATGGATTGAAGCCCGCGAACCGGACCTGATTGCTCCAAAGAGGTTCGATCTCCGCTCGCAGGAGCGCAACGCCCGCCTTGATAATGCAACCCGCTGCAACGGCCGGTACCGGACACACCGGCACCGGCCAGAAACGGGAGGCGGGCAATGGGCAAGATCAAGTATCTCGACGGCTGGCAAAAGCGCGATCCGAAACTCGAAGCAGATGCCATCGCGCTCTGGAAAGCACATGACGTGCTGCCGCGCGGTGTGACCCCGGAGGACCGGGCGCGCGAAATCTGCTGTCTTGCCTATGACGGCAACAGGCTTGCCGGCATATCGACCGTCGACATCCAGCCCTGGCGTCCTCTTCTCAACAAGCGCTTCGGCTTCCTGCGTGTCTTCACCGCGCCCCAATTCGAGCAGCAGGAAATCGCCATCGGCCTCGCCATCGAATGCCGCCGCACGCTTGAAGAATGGTCCATCGCCAATCCCGGGGAACAGCTCTTCGGCATGGCCGCCATCTATCAGTCCCCGAAACTTGGCCGCTACCCGGTCGGCAAATCGGGGCTGACGCTTGCCGGCTTCACGCCGGAGGGACATCAGCTCCGCATTACCTGGTTCAACCACCTGCCTCTCTATTGAGAGGCCCTTTCACACATGGAGGATAATCGCGTATGAACAACGCCACGCCCCAGCGCGCGCCGCGCCCCGACCTGAACCTTGCCCTGGCCGTGCTGGCGGCGGGAACGCTTGTCGCCATTGCGATCGTCGTGACGGCCCTTCTCGGCCCGGGCAAGAGCCCGCGACTTTTCGCCAATCCGCAAGGCGGCATCTGGGTGGAACGGAGCGGAACATTGTATCTATGCCGCGCCCGCCAGCAGGCGCCGGGCGCTTGCGTCAATCTGGCGGACGGCGCCGTCATCGCCTATGGCGATATCGGCCGCTGATGGCCTTTCCAATGAAAAAGGCGCCCCGGAGAAATCCGGGGCGCCTTCTTCTTTGTCCACTCGCTTCGATCAGAAGGCGAAGCGGACCGCCGCTGCGAGCGCATGCTCGTCATAATCGCTCTGCAGCTCGCCATCATAAGTGACGCGCAGGCTGAAGCGGTCCGACACTTCCCATGTAACACCTGCACCGAGCCCGAAGGACACGTCGTCCCGCGGCACGCTCTGGACCGCAAAGGCGCCGCCGCCCACCACGCTGCCGGTGATCGCCTGATCGGGGTCGGCAAGCTCGCCGAGCAGCTTCACGCCGAATTCCGGGATCAGCTTGCCGCCGTCTTCGAGCAGGAAGCTGTAGCGCGCATTGACGCCGGCGACCGCCCGGAGCGACTCCACCGTCTGGCTGTCGACGCTGATCGGAAGCGGACCCGTTTCCGTGTAGGCGTCGATGTCGACCCGGTTGTAGCGCAGGCCCGCATTGGGCGTGATGTCCCACTGGCCGAAGGTGAACATGTGACCGAACTCGGCCCGCGCGACGAACTGGGTGCCATCGTAATTGGCACTGTTCACGCCGCCGATCGACAGGCGCTTGCTGTCATAGTCGTTCGTGCCATAGCCGAGCGCGCCGTTCACATACCAGGCGCCGGGGCGGTAGCTCATATAGGCCGTGACGCCATAGCCCGAGATATCGTTGCCGGCATTGGCGCCTGCGCCGTTCTCCTCGACATCGAAGGCGATATAGAAGCCACCGAAGCCGGCCCGCGTATTGGCGGCAACTTCGCCGTCGATACCGACCGTCATGCCCCAGCTGTCGGCATCGAAGCCGTTGACGCCGCCCGGAGTGAACTGGGCGCGCGAGGCGCCGGCACGGCCCCAGATGGCCCATTTGCCGTCGCCGCCAAGAACGGCATCGCCCGCGGCAATGCCCGTCTCGCCGGATTGCGCCACCGTGAAGCCTCCGCCGGATAGCCTGTCCATGATCATGTCATAGACAAGATCGGTGGAGACGATGGTCGCCGTGCCGGAACCCGCGCTCTCTTCGGGCAGCGTGTCCTTGATGACCTTGAGAAGCTCTTCGCGCTGCTCCTCTTCCGTCTCGAACTGCGACAGCCACTTGACGAGCGGGCTCGAAAGCGGCTGCGTCCTCAGATAGACGTCGAGCGCATCCGCAATCTCAAGCTGGTTCCGCGTGTACTCGGCATCGTCTGCCGTATCGAAGGCCGTTTCCTCGATCTGGACCCGCAGGAAGAGCTGATCCGCCGAACCCGTCTCGACGATGTCTCCATTCATTACCTTGGAGAAGTAGAAGAGGAAGATATTGTCCTCAACCGCCGCCCCATTGTCCGTGACGCCGTTCTCCTGCGCCGCGGAGGCGACGAGGATATCCTCGCCCACAGAGGCTTCAAGACCGCCCGTCACATCGGCGAAGATGGTGGAGCCTTCGGCGAAGGTGACTGTGTTGCCGCTTACAACGCCCGCCGTCGTATCCTGGACGCGGGTGAAGAAGAGGCTGCCGCCGCCGAAGGCGACATCGCCCGTCACATCGAAGAAGCCGCCAAGACCGATGTCGAGCGTACCGTCGATACCGACTTGAGCCGCCGACACATAGGCGCCCTCGGCCGTCGTTGCCAGAACGGCATCTTCCGCGACATTGACCGCGCCTTCTCCGCCGGCTGTATGGATACCGAAGCCGTCGAGCTCGACGCGGCCGCTGTCGAAATCGACAAGGTTGAAGCCCGAGATGGCCCATCCGCCGACACCGTCGTCGAGCACGATCTCATCGTCGTGCGCGAAGGTGAGATCCGCCTCGCCTTCGCCACCGGCATGGACACCCAGCCCAAGCTCGACGCCCTCGCCCTGAACGGTCACTTCATCCGTCCCGTCGCCGGTGAAGATCGCACCGGTGATACGGCCGCCATCGACGATGATCGTGTCGTCGCTATAGCCGCCCGACAAATCGAGATCGCCGTCGATCAGGCCGGTATTCAGGACATAGGCCGATGCATTGAACTCGGCATATCCTTCCGCCACCACGATCACATCGCCATAGATGTCGCCATGATTGACGATGGAGGCGTATTTCGTGCCGAAGGCACGGATAGCATCGCCATCATCGGAAGAGATGACGCCGTCTTCCGTGTTTGTGACAAAGACCGACGGACCGCTTGCAACGATCGCATCCGAATATTTGCCGGTCGCCTCGATCGTGCCGGAGTTGGTGATCGTCGTCGTTGTCGGCAGGTTCGAATGGGCCACGACCGCATCCGAATAGTCGCCCGATGTCGAAATCGTGCCGGAGTTGTCGAGCGATACGGTGGAGCCGCGCAGATGGACGCCAGGCGAACCGTCCGCAGCAACGGAGATGCTGCCCCGGTTCACAATATCCGCGCCGTCAAATGCCTCCACGAAAATGCCGCCATCTTCATCGCCATTTTCCGCCATCACGACGACACTCGCATCCTCATCATTGAGGAAGTAGGCATCGGTGAATTCGGTCACGTCGATGCGGCCGGTAATCGTGCCATAGTTGTAGACGAGCGCTTCGGTGCCGTCGCTTGCCTCGATGCCCGATTCGTTGGCCGTGATCGAGCCGTAGTTCTTGATGACGACTTCGCTGGATTCGTTGACGTCGATGCCGTCGCTTCCGGCATATGAGATCGTGCCGTGATTGACGATAGTGACGTTCTCGGCGTAACTCACATATATGGCGTCGCTGGCATAGGAGTAGATCTCGCCATCTTCCGTATTGGTGATGTTGACCGTCGGTCCGGTAGCCCGGATACCGTCGGAATCCTCGCCCGTCGCCTTGATAAGACCGCTATTCGTGACGGTGGTCGTCGCCAGCGACTCAGAGCTCGCATAGATGCCGTGCGAGTATTCGCCATAGGTGTAGATGGTGCCGGAGTTGACGACGGTCGTCGTATCGCCATCGGCCCGGACGCCATTGGATTCTTCGCCATGCGTGATGAGGACGCCTGCGTTCAGCACATAGGCGGTGCCTTCGCCGGCATTCGCATGGATCGCATGAGATGCCTCGCCGAACGTCTCGATGCGCGCCTCGAAGACTGCATCCTCGTCCTCGCTCTCCTCGTCGGGCACAGTGACGTTGGCCACATAAACATGACCTTCGTTTGTCGAGGCA
>JAJLKS010000448.1:0-13069 GCA_033838765.1 Alphaproteobacteria bacterium | reverse complement strand
GCAGGGCAGGGCCTTGCCGCGCTCGGCCTAGCGCTTGGTCTCGGGCCCCGCTTCGCGCGCAATGAAGGCGCGCGGCTGCAGGTCAGCGATCATCATGTCCGCTTCCTGCGCGAGCAGCGCCCCGGCGCGCCCTTCTTTCTGCGCGCGGGCATTCTCGAAGTGCGCGATTACGGTCTCAGCGTCTATGAGGAGATGGTGAACACGGCCTCGGGTGAACCCGCCGCCACCTTCAATGCCGAGGTGCAATGGGTGGACGATGAAACCCGCGAGGTGAAACCGCTCCCCGCCAAGGCAAAGACGGCGGCGAAATCGCTTATTGTGGAACGCCCGGCGCATGGCGCCCCGCGCGGCCTTGAGCTTTACGACCCGCGCCCCGCGCCGAAGCTGAAGGAGGCGGACGCGATGGGGATGGTTCGCGTCTGGCAGGGCGAGATCATGCCCGCGCTATGTGATGCTCAGGGCTTTCTCACCGTCCGTAATTTCATGGGCATCGTCTCCGACGGTATTCCGAACCTGCTTGTGCAGACGAATGGCACGGACCGCTCGAAGACGCCGACCATCGGCGGTGCTGCACTTGAGTATCGTTTCATTTACCGCCGTTATCCGCGCATCGGCGACATCGTCACGCTCCGGAGCGGGCTGAAGCAGGTGGGCCCGAAAACCTATACCTGGTGCCACTGGCTGTTCGATCTTGAAACCGGCGAGTCGATTGCGACGGCCGAAGCCGTCGCCATCGCGCTTGATCTGACCACGCGCAAGGCGATCCCGATACCGGAGGAAATGCGCGCCCATCTTGAATCGCTGGTGATCGATGGGCTCGGTGTTTGACGGAGCCCGTCCTAGCGCTCTTCCGCTTCCAGCCGGTCGGTGAAGGCGCGGATTTCCTCAGCCACCACATCGGGAAACTCCATCGGCAGGAAATGCGTCGAGCCCTTCACCTGCATCACATGCGCCTTCGGATCGCGCCGCTTCAGCAGTTCGGGAAAGGGCGGCCGGCATGTCGTCCCGTGCTCGGCATAAAGCATGGCAAAGGGCACGTGCAGCACGCGCACGGACTTGCCGATATTGTGGCCCTGCGCGCGGAAATTCGCCGCTTCCCATGCAGGCGCACATGAAAGCTCGATTTGTCCGTCATCGCGCATCCGCGTACCGCCCGCAATGTAGTCTTCGATGAAGCCGTGCGGCCAGGTCCTGAAGGCGCCGCGCCCCTCATAGCGCGACACAGCCGTTTCCCTGTCCGCAAAGATCGAACGCCGCTTCTCCGCACCGTCGGCAAGCGGATTGCCGCCGAGCCCCAGCCTCTGCGACAGCAGCATGATGTAGCGCGCGCCGGAGGGAACCATCACCGGATCGACGAGTACGAGCCCGCGCACGAGATCTGGCCGGGCTGCGGCCGCCATGACGCTTGCCGCTCCGCCCATCGAGTGACCGGCGAGAATGATCTTGCGCCCGGTCGCCTTCACGAAAGGCTCGATCATCTGGATGAGATCGTCGCGATAGACCTACCAGGTGCGGTGATGAGAGGGATCGGCGGGCAGCGTCGTCGCGCCATGCCCGCGTGCATCCCAGGCGCGTATGTGGAATCGGTCGGAAAGAGCTGCAAGAATCCGCGAATAGGTCTGGCCGTTGAAGCCATTGGCATGGGCGAAGTGAAGCGGTGCCTTGTGCGGATCGTCCGCGCCCCATTCGAGATAGGAAATCGCACCTTGCGGCAGCGGCAGCTCGCGCCGCACCGGCGTCTCGCACACGGCAGAAATCATAGAGTTCAATCCAGCAGTTTTTTCTTCTTTAGCCACCCGGCCACAATGCCGACGGCCTCGGCCACCTTGTCCGGCTGGCCTATATAATAGTGTGTCGCGCCTTTGACGACATGAAGTTCCTTGTCGTCATGCTGCACGCCCGCGAAAATCCGCGCCGCGTGGCTCGGCGTGCAGCCGTCGTCGGCGCTGTTCTCGATCACGAGCACGGGCACGGATATGTCGCCCGCGCATTTCGGCCCGTTGGCCCGGCTCTCCCGGTACGACCATTGCGACAGCCATGATCGAAGCGAGGAGTATCGCGCAAGTCCCGCCGGCATCATGTTGACGGTCTTCGGCTCGCCCATGAAGCACCAGTTCGGGCCCTTGCGGTCATTCGGATCGATGGAAGGATCGAGCCAGCGCGGATCGGCCATTGTGCCATGCACGACGAAGCTGCGTTCCTCGCCGCCGCGCCCCTCGCGCTTCAGCCGTTCGAGCGTGCCGCGCACCCATGCGTCGATCCGGGCGGAACGCGCGATCTGGGCTGCGCGGAAGCGTTCCAGATAGGCGTCGGTATAGGGTGGCTGGTTCGGATTGCGCGGATCGTAGAGATCGAGCTCCACATCGCGATCTTCCGGGTCGAGTTCGTTGCGGATCGACGGGTCGAGCCATTCGGTCAGCGTGATCGCGCGGCTCACATGCGCCGCAAGCTGCAGCACCGCATCCGCCGGAATGAGCCCCGCGCATGCGACATCCACTGGGTCCCCCCAGGGCGTTGCGGTGATCGTCGGCTTCTCGGCCTGGCTTTGATAGAACATCGAGAGCGAGCCGCCGCCCGACCACCCCGCCAGAACCACTTTCTCGAAGCCGAGCTTCTCCTTGGCGTAGCGGACATAGTGGCCGAGATCGAGCAGCACCTTCTCCATGATGAGCGCGCTGTCATTGTGCGGATAGCGGCTGCCGCAGGTGAGGCACGGAATGCCGGCGGCGGCCGCGGCGTTAGGCATCGGCAGAAGGTTCATCGTGCCCGACGGGTGCATGAAGATCAGCACCGTCTTCGACGTGGCGCCCTTGGGCTTGAGGTACTGCCCTTCGACGACGATTGTGTCGAGCGCGCCCGCATAGGTCTCCTTGAAAAGGGACTTCTCCTGCCAGTGCAGATGAAAGGGAATGCGCTCGACCTCGTATCGCCCGCTCATCGCGCTATTCCGCCGCCTGCTGCGCGGCCTTGCGGAAGTCGGGCTTGCGCTTGTTGAGGAAGGCGTCCACCGCTTCCTTGTGCTCTGCCGAGGTGTAGCAGACCTTGAGCGCCTCGACTTCGCGCTTCTGCGCCGCCTTCATGTCGGTCTCGCATGCATTCTGCGAGATGAGCTGCTTCGTCATGCGAAGCTGGCGCGACGGATTTTCGGCGATGAGGCCTGCAATTTCGAGAGCCTTGCCGAGAAGCTGTGCACCGGGAACCACATATTCGCAAAGCCCCTTTTCCTTCGCTTCGGTCGCCGGATAGAGCCTGCCCGTCAGCATCATCTCGTTTGCATGGCCCCAGCCCATGCGACTGACGAGGAAATGCGACGAGGCAAGCTCCGGCACGATGCCCATTTTCACGAAGACCATGCCGAACTTCGCTTCCTCCGCCGCGACGATCACATCGAAGGGAAGGATCATGGTAACGCCGATGCCGACCGCCGGTCCGTTCACGGCGGCGATCATCGGCTTCGACGAGCGCACGAGCTCGATCCAGTCCACATCGCTCGGCATGCCGCCATTGTCGTTATTGCGATCCTGGCCGTCGATCCGCGACTGGAACGTGTCGGAAATGTCCGCGCCCGCGCAGAAGCCGCGCCCCTCGCCCGTCATCACGATGGCGCCGATATCCGGATCGTCGTTTGCGCGCTTGATGGCGTCGGCCTGTTCGGCGGCCATCCGGCCCGTCCAGGCGTTCAGCCGGTCCGGCCGGTTCATCGTCAGAATGAGGATATTGCCGCGCTTCTCGGTCTTGATCTGGGTATAGTCCATCGCCCCGTTCCTCCCTTGTATCTTTTCATGAAGTCTAGGCAGCGCCGGGAGCGGCCACAAGAGAGCCCCCGCATAGCCTGCCTGACGCTGCGTCGAAGCCATTCCCGGCTTGAAGTCATTTGCTGTCGCGCGATCTGAGGCTACAAATTCTCAAGGCGCCATTCGTGATGGGAGGAAAACATGAAACTTGAACTCGAAGGCAGGCATGTCTTCATCGCAGGCGCGAGCCGTGGCATTGGCTTCGGCATGGCGCGCGCCTTCGCCACCGAGGGCGCGAAAGTGGCACTCGCCGCGCGCGGCGAAGCCTCGCTCGATGAAGCGCACGAGGCGCTGATCGCAGAAGGCGTGAAGCCGGAAAATCTCTTCACCGTCGCGGGCGACATGACAGCGTCGGCGGAAATTGCCGCCGCGCTCGATGCGGCGGAAGCGGCACTCGGCCCGCTTCACTGTGCAGTTGCGAATGTAGGCCTGTCGCGCGCGCCATTGGGCTTCGATGTGTCGGACGAAGACTGGGATGCCGACATGAAGCAGAATCTCTTCGGCTCGGTCTACCTCGCGCGCGAGGCCGCGCGCCGCATCCTGAAGCGTCCGCGCGAGGCCCGCGAAAATGCGAGCCTCATCCTGATTTCATCCATCGCCGGCGTCGATGCCATGGGCACATCGCTCACCTACGCCGCCTCGAAGGCCGGCATCAACCACCTGACGCGCCAGCTTGCGAAATTCGTGGGCAAGGAGGGGCTGCGCGTCAACGCCATTGCCCCCGGCAACATTCTTTTCGAAGGCGGCGTCTGGGACCGCAACATGAAGGAACGCCCCGAAGCCTGGGACCGCTGGATCAAGCGTGAAGTCGCGCTCCGCCGCTTCGGCACGGTCGAGGAAATCGCGGACGCCGCGCTCTTCCTCTCAAGCCCGCGCGCAAGTTTCATCACCGGCGAAGTGCTCGTCGTCGATGGCGGGCAGGTGCGGTAGCCGGATTTATTCCTGTCCCAATCCGTTCCGGGCTTCGCCGCTATCGCTCATTCAAGAACCAGACGGAACTGGCGCCTTGTCAGGCGCGGGAAAGCGGGGAAGGAAAGCAGATCGCCGCCACCTGCTTTCTCAAGCATGGCAATCGCCTTCTCGCGCTGGTCTCCCTGCAACGTCGCGAGGAAATCGAGCCCGCGCTGCAGCATCCATAGCTCGAAGGTGAAGATCGCCCGTGTGCCCGTCGCGCCTTCCAGCGTGAACTCATGCTGGCCAAGTGCGCGCGGCAGCGGCTCCTTGCCCGCAATGAGCTGCGGGTGCGCATCCACATGTGCCTTCAGGGCTATTGCCGTCTCTTTGAGAACGGGCACGAACTCCCGCATCATGCGTGCGAGGACTGGAATAACCGTCTCCGGCACTTCGTCGTTCGCAAGGAACTCGCCGCCCTTCGGGGCGGGCGGCTTCGTCATGCGCTGCACCCATTTCACGACATTGGGCGCGAGCGTCTTCATGATCTCGCCGGATGCCGGGTCGCGGAACTGATGAGCATAGAGCGGCCCGTAAAGTCCGAAGTCGCCGATGGAAGGCCGCGTGCCGAACAGGAAATCATGCTTTGCGAAATGCGCATCGAGCTCGGCGAGCAATCCTTCATAGCTCTTCTCGATGGCCGCCCCCGTCGTCTCTGATACGCCGAGAAAGGGCAGGGCGCCCGCGAAAGGCTTTGCCGTTTCCTCGCCCGTGGCGCGCTGGCCCGCCTCGTCGAGATCGGGCCGCGACAGCCGCCCGAATTCCGAAATCGCGAAGTCGCGGTTCTTCGTCCAGCGGTAATGCATGGCAGGCAGCTTCAGCCATTCATCCGCGTAGGCTTCGATGAGCAGCGCCGCGAGCCTCTGCCGCGCGCCTTGCGGATAGACCGGCGCTTCCGGAAAGCGCGCCTCGAAATTATCGATGATCTCGGATGAATCCTGCCAGGTTTCGTCCTCCGGCGTCACCACGACGGGGATCACCGGCCAGCCGACACGGGCGAGAATGACATTGCGGTAGATGTCGCGAGTCGGCGTGATCTCGGAAAAGGGGATGCGTTTGTAGCGCAGATAGGCGCGCACCTTGCCCGAGAAGTAGCTCACTTCCGCGCCGTAGAACTCATATCCTCTTGTCATCGCATGCTGCCTTGTCTGCCGGTCGCTCCGCTTTTCAATGCGGAAACTTCTATATTTCGGCACGTATTGTGTCAATTCATGGGGTGCGCGTCAGCGCCCCAGAACTTCCCTCGCCTCCGCACCGGTCAGCACCTCGAGGTGAAGCGCCTTCATGCAGCGCTCCAGGCAGACGATGATGCGCGTCGGCCGTTCGCCCGTCCGGTAGAAGAAGATGTTATAGCGCGTATCGTTCATATTGGAGGCGGCATCCAGCTGCCAGATGTCCCTTATCTCCGGCAGGGGCTCGTTCTGGTTCGTCGCGAGCCGGAGAAGGCTGATCGCGCGGTCCTTGCGGTCGCCCGCCGCTTCGCCGCCGCTGATCGTCTCGAAACGGATATCGTAGCGCGCGTCGAAGCCTGCGCCCCGTCGCGGCGCTTCGGCGCCCGGCGGCAGCGCAAAAAGCGACACGATGTCGGCCGATCCGCGCACCACCCAGGCTTCGCCCTCCACCGGCACCAGCGCCTGCCCGTCCTGTGTGCAGACGAGCACCAGCCATTGGTCGAAAGGCGAAGGCACGGGCACAACCTTGCCCGCCGGCGCACGGGAGCAGAGGAAGTCTTCCGGATCGTTATCTGCGGCTTGCTCGGCTTCTGTTTCCGCTGGTTTTGCCGCAGGAACGGGCGGGGCGCTTGTCGAAATGTCCGGCGCGGCGTCGGGAACCTGCCTTGGCGATGATGTTTCCGCAGGTACGGGATAGATCACGCGCGGTTCGGCGCCCGGCAGCCGGAACCCCGGCGAGGTCGTGGCCGGCAAGGACGGCACCGCGTCGTCTGCCGGAATATCGAGCCCGTCTTCACGATTGTTCATCGGGCCGGGCAGTGGGTCGCCCGGTTCCCACACCTGCGCAACAAGCGGCACGGCAAGGAGAAGTGCCGCCGCCGCAACTGCGACGGAGCGCTTTTTCGGCCCAAGATTTTGCAAAGCCGTTCTCGCCGCGTTCGCAGCTCGCGACCCTATCTCCTGCAGCAATTCCCGCCCCCGCTCGCGCATGCTTCCGCAAAAAAGCCCCCGGGCAACACTATCGGGCTTTCGTCATGCAGCAAAGCCGCTCACTGCCGCCGCAAGACGCAGACGAAACTTTCCACAGGCAGGCGCTTCTCCATGCGCAGCACACAGGTCTCGAAGGAAATGACGTCGAAGCGATGGGCTTGGGCACGTCCGCGAATATAGGATTCCGTGTGCCGGAAGCGGCGCGACGGGCCGATCTCGAAGCCGCGCTCCGACGCCTCGGCGGATGTCCCGTTCGATTTTTCCGTGGAAAAGGCGAACCAGCCGTTTGGTGAAATTGCTCTTTCAACGGCGCTGAACAGCGGATCGAGATCGCCAAGATAGATCAGCGTGTCGCAGGCTATGGCGAGCCCGTAGGGGCCCGGCGCCGTGCTGAGCGCGGCCATGATGTCGCCCGCCATCACGCCTGAATAGAAGCCCGAGGCTTCCGCCGCTGCGCACATGCGCGGGCTGAGATCGACGCCCAGAAGGCTACGGCAGAAGGGTGCGAACGCCTTTCCCGAAAGCCCCGTGCCGCAACCAAGGTCGATCGCATCATAGGGCGCGGAGGCGGAGAAGCCGTCTGCCGCTTGCGCCGCCGCGAGAAGCAGTTCGGGCCCGCGATAGGAAAGCGTCTCGACCATGTGTCCGTCGTAGCGCGGCGCGTATCCGTCGAAAAGCGCGCGAACATATGCGGCGCTTGCGCGCGCAGGAGCGGGCTGCGCCTCGAGTTCGGCAAGGCGGATGCCGGCGCCGCGCCGGTCCGCCGGGTCTTCGGCCCGCGCCGCCTGAAAGTGCCTTGCCGCCCGCGCCCGCTCATCGAGCAGCGCCCATGTTTCGCCGAGCCGGAAATGCGCTTCGGCTCGTTGCCCGGTCTCGGCTTCGCTTTCGCCTGTCGCAAGGCGCAGCACGCGTTCGAAATCGGCAATGGCGCGCGCCGTGTCTTCTGCCGCCAGCCGCGCCGCGCCGAGCGCCAGCAGCACATCGGCCGAGCGCCCGTCGAGAAAGCTCGCCTCATTGAGCGCGTCGAGCGCCTCCTGGTGCCGTCCGGCAAGGCTGAGGGCGCGGGCAAGCACGAGCAGGCTGCGGGCATTGGCCTCGCCCGATTGCAATATGGGTTCGATCAGCGCTGCCGCACGGTTCGGCTCGCCGAGATCGATCGCACAATGCGCAAGCGAGGCGATGAGCCCCGTCGGCCATCCCTCCTGCTGCCGGTTTGCCGCAACATGCTCCGCATGCGCGAGGGCCGCCTCGCGGTCGCCTGCCGCGATCAGCCGTTCCATCAGCGAAAGCGGATCGTCGCCCTCCGTTTCACCGGGGCGAATTTTATCAGTAAACGGATGGTTGGCGGTCAGTCCGGGGGGTAGCGCGTCGTCGCTGGTCATGGGGCGCTGGGGGCAAGAGGCTGGTGGCAGGTCCACCGGCACGATTTATCGCCTCATTCGGGATGGGCGCAAGTGGCAGGCAGGCGGCTGGATGCCGCAGGGCAGGGCTTTTGATTCTTGTTGCCGCGGGCCCTGTATTCCGGCGCACCCGGCTGCTAGACTCCGCTCCGGCTGCTTCGGTTCGGGGAAGGTCTGTGCCGGGGGGCGGCAGCGGGCTTCTCCGGGACAGGGGAGAGGCGCCGCGGGGCTGGTCGATGCTGTTTCATTCGCAACTTTTCGTCTTCGTATTTCTGCCGATTGCGCTCTTCTGCTTCTATGCAGCCCGCAGCCCGGTATCGCGCGAATACACGGTTATCGCCCTTTCCTTTCTTTTCTACGGCTGGGCGGATATCCGCTTCGTGCCGCTGCTTGCAGCCTCGATCCTTCTCAACTGGGCGCTCGGCTTCATTATCCGCGAGCATCGGAGCATACTCGCGCTCTGGGCGGGGGTCATCGCCAACCTCGCGACCATCGGCTACTTCAAGTACAAGAACTTCTTTCTGGAGAATTTGGATTTCCTGGTCGGCATAGACTGGGAGCCGAGCCCGATCCTGCTGCCTATCGGCATCAGCTTCTTCACCTTTCAGCAGATCAGCTATCTTGCCGATGTCCATGCCGGCAAGGCGCCTATCTATCCGCTCCGGAAATACGCCTTCTATATTGCCTATTTCCCGCAGCTCATCGCCGGGCCGATCGTCCGCCATAACGAGCTCATTCCCAACCTGGACCTGGACCCGCGCCGCCCCGGTCTGGCCGAGAGAATGAGCCGGGGCATCACGCTTTTCACCATCGGCCTCGTCAAGAAATTCGCAATTGCCGACCAGATGGCGCCTCATGCCAATGCAGTCTATGCCGCAGCGCGCGACGGCGCCGTCTCGACGATGGACGCATGGACCGGCACGCTCGCTTTTACGCTCCAGATCTATTTCGACTTCTCCGCCTATAGCGACATGGCGATCGGCCTCGCCATGATGATGGGTTTCATCCTGCCCGCCAATTTCGACGCGCCCTATCGCGCGCTCGACATTCGCGATTTCTGGCGCCGGTGGCACATGACGCTGTCGCGCTTCCTGCGCGACTATGTCTACATCCCGCTCGGCGGCAATCGCTTCGGCATGAGGCGCCAGATCGCCGCGCAATTCGTCACCATGACATTGTGCGGATTGTGGCATGGGGCGGGCTGGCCGTTCCTCCTCTGGGGGCTCTGGCATGCGGTCGGCATGTCGGCAAATCTTCTGTGGTCGCGCGATGGGCGCGCGCTTGCCGCGCCCCTTGCATGGGCCGTCACCATGCTGTTCGTCATGGGCGGCTGGGTTCTCTTCCGCGCGGAAACGGTCGATGCTGCAGAGTCGGTCTATCTCGCCATGCTGGGTCTTCATCACGCGGCGGCGGTGATCGGCGGATTTGATATCTGGCTCGCGGTGGCTGGCATTGCCATTGCCTGCTTCGGTCCGACAAGCCAGCAGGCCGCGCTGATGAGCCTCCGGCCGAACCGCTTTATCGCCGTCCTTGTTGCGATCTGCCTTTTCGCCGTCATGCTGGAAGTCGGCAAGGGGCAGCCGATCGATTTCATCTATTTCGAGTTCTGAGCGATGAGCGACTGGACAAGATTTCTGAGACTGGCCATCGGCCTCTTTGCGGCGCTGACGCTTGGCATGCTCGCCCTCATCGTCTGGGCAAATCCCTATCGAAATCTGCCTTTTGTCGGCACCGACCGTCCATTGATGGATGGCAACCAGCGCTACATGTACCCCTCAATCGCGCGCGATCTCAGCTTCGATAGCGGCGTCTTCGGCAATTCGTCCGTCCGTTTCCTCCCGCCCGCGCTGCTGGACCGCGAACTCGGCGGCAGTTTTGCAGTACTCGGCATGGACGCCGCCACACCCTACGAGCAGATGCGGCTGGCGCGTCTCTTCCATGAGGTGCGAGCGCCCGCCGCGCCCGCGACCGTCATTCACGGTATAGGCGCCGCCTGGTGCGAACGCGAGGAATCCTATCGCCGCTTCACGCCGCGGCCCTTCCCGGAATGGATGTACGATCACAATCCCTGGAACGATGCTCTGTATGTGCTCAATTCGGGAACGCTCGAAGTGACCGGCCGCGTCCTGCTCTACAAGCTCGGTCTTCGTGATCGCATGCATTTCGAGCCGAACGGCTTCGGCGATGCCTTGCCCGACAAGAGCAAGTTCGACCTCGCCCGTGTGCGAAAGATCATCTACGGCTCGGAAGAACCGAAGCCTGTCGAGCCTGCCGATCCGCCGGTCGTGCTCTCCGCCGGCGAAAGGGCATCATGGGTCTATGCGACACATGAGCTTTTCGGCGAGCTTCTCGATCTTTCGCCGCCGGCGACGCGGATGATCGTCATGTTCGTGCCCTATCACGAATATGTGCTGCCGCGCCCGGGAAGCGAGGAGGAGCAGAGCCTGATCGAATGCAAGACGCGCATTGCGCGCATGGCCTCATCCCGCCCGAACACGCTTGTGCTCGATTTCATGCGCCCCTCGCGCATCAATGCGGATGAACGAAATTACTGGGATCAGGTCCATTTCGGTCACGACACGGCGGCGGAAATCGTCCTCGCCATATCGGCTGCCGTGCAGGGACAGAATGACGAAACCATCGCGACGGTGCTCCATGACGGATTGATGCGGCAATAAAAAGGCGGACGGGATAGTGCCCGCCCGCCTCATCTCCGGTGCCGCCGCTTCGTTCAGCTCTTCAGCGTGCACTTTCCATTGTTGATGACCACGGCATCGCGCTCCTTGACGCGCGCACGGAAGGAGATCACGCCCTTGTCCTTCCAGAGATCGACCGTCACCGTATCGCCGGGGAAGACGGGCGCGGAGAAACGCACATCGAATCCGGTGATCTGCGTCGGGTCATGGTCGAGCGCGCCAGTGATGATCGCGCGGCAGCACGTGCCATAGGTGCAGAGCCCGTGCAGGATCGGCTTCGGGAAGCCGACAGCCTTCGCAAATTCCGGATCGGAGTGCAGCGGGTTGCGATCGCCCGACAGCCGGTAGAGCAGGGCCTGGTCGGGCCGCGTTTCGGCATCCACGCTCATGTCCGGCTCGCGGTCCGGCAGCTTGTGCGGCTCGGGGGCGCCCTCGCGCGGTCCGCCAAATCCGCCATCGCCGCGCGCAAAAATGGTCGACGTCAGCGTGCAGAGCTTGTCGCCGCCCTTTTCGGTGAGGTCCGTTTCGGTGACGATGATCGCGCCCTTGCCCTCGCCCTTGTCCCATGCGCCGACGACGCGGCTGTCCGCGACGAGTTTTGCCGCAACAGGCAGCGGGCGGTAGAGCTTCAGCTTCTGCTCGCCATGCACAACCATTGCGTAGTTGATGCCGCTGTCGCCGATGGCACCCGCCCCCCACGCCACGACGGTCGCAAGCGTCGGCACCGTCTTCAGGTTCTTCTCGTAGACGAAGGGCAGTTCCTTCGCGTCCAGCGGGTCGCGCCCGAAGCCGATGCCGAGTGCATAGAGCATGGTTTCGCGGTCGCCATAGCTGAACTCCTGGCCGGCGGCCTTGAGGCTCATGAGTTTGTCGTAATTGATCGCCATTGCGGCCTCCCCTTGGGCTGTTGAATAGGTTTCTTGGGGCATAGGAAAGCGGTTCCTCACGGCCTGCGCAAGTATGCTTGTCCACAATCTCGAATGGGAGATACCCGGTATGTACCTCGCCTTTCTTTGCCCTCCCCTCGGACATGCTATTGTCTCCGGAAAGCCAGTGATCAGCGGAGGATGCAAATGAAGGAATCGGCCTGCTTCAAAGTCGAGATCAAGGATCACATCGCCCATATCGTTCTGAGCCGCCCGGAAAAGATGAACGCGATGAACCGCGATTTCTGGCACGACCTTCCTGCGATCGTGCGCGAGATCGACGAAGGCGCGCTTGCCCGCGTGATCGTCATTTCATCGACCGGCAAGCATTTCACCTCGGGCATGGACTTGTCGGTCTTCACCTCCGGTCCCGATATTGCCGGCAAGGAAACGGGCCGTGTCCGCGCCAATCTGATGCAGACGGTTCTGAAACTGCAGAAGACCTTTTCCTGTCTCGATGAAGCTCGCATGCCGGTGCTGATGGCGGTGCAGGGCGGCTGCATCGGCGGCGGCGTCGATTTCGCGTCGGCCTGCGACATGCGCTATTGCACGAAGGATGCGTTTTTCTGCATCCAGGAAATCAATATCGGCATGACGGCCGATGTCGGCACTTTCCCCCGCCTGCCGCATCTGATGCCGCAAGGCCTCGTGCGCGAACTCGCATATACGGGCCGCCGCCTCTTCGCCGATGAGGCGAAGGCTTGCGGTTTCGTGAACGCGGTATTCGAAACGCAGGAAGAAATGCTCGCCGCCGTCATGGGCATCGCAAGGGACATCGCCGCCCGTTCGCCGCTCGCCGTCTATGGCTCGAAGGAAATGATCAACTATGCGCGCGATCATTCCATTGCCGACGGCCTGAAGCATATCGCCGTCTGGCAGACCGGCATGTTCCAGCCGCACGACATGATGGAAAGCTTCGCCGCGAAGTCGGAACAGCGCGAGCCGGAGTTTGACGATCTGCTGCCCGTGCAGAGCATTCTCTGACGGCGTCTTCAGCGCGCGCCGAGCACTTTCCAGAGGCTCGTCACCGTCACCAGGTCTTCGTCGCCGTTGCCGAGCCGCCCGGAGACGAAAATGATGGCGCGCGTCTTGCGCTCAAGCCGCGTGTGGCATTCGATGAGATCGCCTGCGCGCGCCGCC